>NZ_JBSFTP010000032.1:0-70416 GCF_053591315.1 Streptomyces sp. NPDC003042 | reverse complement strand
AGGAGGAGCGCCCTTGAGGGGCCGGCCCGACACGGAGAGACGATGAGACTGACGGGAAGCCCCCATACCCTCCCTGATCCCGGATCACTGGACACTGGCCACCGAACCCCCGGCCGCAGAACACCCACCCCCACCGCCCCCACCCCACCCTCAATGCACCGGCAGTCGCTCCGACTCCTTGACCAGGGCCGCCAGCACCGGAGCGATCAGGGGGTGGGACTCGGCGCCGCGGCGGGTGGCGGCGAAGACGCGGCGGGTGGCGGCCGCGCCGGCGACCGGGCGGACCCGAACCTCCTTGAGGTCCATGCCCCGCAGCGCCGAGCGCGGCACCAGGGCCACCCCCGCGCCCGCGCCCACCAGGGCGGTCACCGCACGGAAGTCGTCGGAGGAGTGCCGGAACCGGGGCTGGAAGCCGGCCAGTTCGCAGGCGAGCAGGGTCACGTCGTGGCACGGATTGCCGCGGTACTGGCCCACCCAGTCCGAATCGGCGAGCTCCGCCAGCGCGACGGCGGGCAGATCCGCCAGGGGGTGCCCGGCCGGGAGCACCGCGTCGAAGGGTTCCGCGTAGAGCGGCAGGACGGACAGGCGGCCGTCGTCGGCGCCCGGGGCGCCGCGGTACTCGACGGCCAGGGCCAGGTCCGCCTCGCCGTCGAGCAGCAGCGGCAGGCTCTGGTCGCCCTCGGCGTCCCGCACCCGCAGCCGGATCCCGGGGTGGTCCAGCGCCAGCCGGGCGATGGCCGGGGCCAGGACCTCGGCGATCCCGGTGGCGAAGGCGGCCACCGTGACCTCGCCCGCGGATCCGCCCGCGTACGCCGCGAGTTCGGCCTCGGCGCGCTCCAGCTGGGCCAGCACCTCGTGGGCGTGGCCCAGCAGGATCTCCCCGGCCGCGGTGAGCCGTACGCCCCGGCCACTACGGGTCAGCAGCGCATGGCCCGTCTCCTGCTCCAGCGCCGCTAGCTGCTGGGAGACGGCGGAGGGGGTGAGGTACAGGGCTGCGGCCGCGGCGGTCACCGTACGGTGGTCCGCCACGGCCCGCAGGATGCGCAGCCGGCGGGGGTCGATCACCCCGCCATTGTCTCAGGATGCGGAGGTGTCTCAGGCCCCGGCGGCCGCCAGTGCCGCGCGGGCGTCGACGAAGGCGGCCACCGCGCGCTCCACGTCCGCCGTCGAGTGGGCCGCCGAGAGCTGGACGCGGATGCGGGCCGCGCCGAGCGGCACGACCGGGTAGGAGAAGCCGATCACGTACACCCCCCGCTCCAGCAGCAGCTCGGCCATCTTCGCCGCCTTTGCCGCGTCGCCGATCATGACGGGGGCGATGGCGTGGTCGCCGGGCAGGATCTCGAAGCCCGCGTCGGTCATCTTCGAACGGAAGAGCGCGGTGTTGGCGGCGAGGTGTTCGCGCAGGTCGCCGGCCGACTCCAGCAGGTCGAGGACCTTCAGCGAGGCCGCGGCGATGACCGGGGCGAGGGAGTTCGAGAAGAGGTACGGGCGCGAGCGCTGGCGCAGCAGCTCGACGATCTCGGCGCGCGCGGCGACGTAACCGCCGGAGGCGCCGCCCAGCGCCTTGCCGAGGGTGCCGGTGATGATGTCGACGCGGTCCATGACCCCGTGCAGTTCGGGGGTGCCGCGCCCGCCGGGGCCGACGAAGCCGACGGCGTGGGAGTCGTCGACCATGACCATGGCGTCGTAGCGCTCCGCCAGGTCGCAGATCTCGGCGAGCGGGGCGACGTATCCGTCCATGGAGAACACGCCGTCGGTGACGATCAGGCGGCGGCGGGCGTCCTGCGCCTCCTTGAGGCGCATCTCCAGCTCCGCGAGGTCGCGGTTGGCGTAGCGGAAGCGGCGGGCCTTGGAGAGGCGGATGCCGTCGATGATCGAGGCGTGGTTGAGGGCGTCGGAGATCACCGCGTCCTCGGCGCCGAGCAGGGTTTCGAAGACACCGCCGTTGGCGTCGAAGCAGGAGGAGTAGAGGATCGTGTCCTCCTGGCCGAGGAAGGCCGACAGCCGTGCCTCCAGCTCCTTGTGCACCTCCTGGGTGCCGCAGATGAAGCGGACCGAGGCCATGCCGTAGCCCCAGCGGTCCAGCGCGTCCTTCGCGGCGGCGACCACCTCGGGGTGGTCGGCCAGCCCCAGGTAGTTGTTGGCGCAGAAGTTGAGCACCTCGCCGACAGCGCTGCGGGCGCCGCCCGCGGTCACGGCGACGGCGGCGTTCTGCGGGGTGCCGATGACGCGCTCCGGCTTGTGCAGGCCTGCGGCGCGGATCTCGTCGAGGGTGGTGCGGAGGTCTTCGCGTACGGACTCGAACATGGGCTTGGGTTTCTCCTGTGTGCGGCGGAGTTCAGGGAGACGGAGTTCAGGGAGACGGAGTTCAGGGAGGCGGCGAGGAAAGGGGGTGTTACGCCGTCCAGTCCAGGATGATCTTGCCGCTGCGGGCGGTCGACGCCTCGTCGAAGGCGGCCTCGAAGTCGCGGTGCGAGTAGCGGCCGGTGATGACCGGGGACAGGTCCAGCCCGCCCTCCAGCAGCACGGTCATCGCGTACCAGGTCTCGAACATCTCGCGGCCGTAGATCCCCTTGATGGTGATCATCGAGGTGACGACCTTGGCCCAGTCGACCGGGAACTCCTGGGCCGGCAGGCCGAGCATCGCGATCCGGCCGCCGTGCGTCATGTTGTCGATCATGTCGCGCATGGCCTCGCCGCGGCCGGACATCTCCAGGCCGATGTCGAAGCCCTCGCGCAGGCCGAGCGCGAGCTGCGCGTCGGCGATGGAGGATTCGGCGACGTTCACGGCGAGGGTGGCGCCCGCCTTGCGGGCGATCTCGAGCCGTTCGGGGCTGACATCGGTGATGACGACGCTGCGCGCGCCGGCGTGCCGGGCCACGGCCGCCGCCATGATCCCGATGGGGCCTGCGCCGGTGATCAGCACGTCCTCACCGACGAGCGGGAAGGACAGTGCGGTGTGCACGGCGTTGCCGAAGGGGTCGAAGATCGCCGCCACGTCCAGGTCCACCGCGGTGCGGTGCACCCACACGTTCTGGGCGGGCAGGACGACGTACTCGGCGAAGGCGCCGTCGCGCCCGACACCGAGCCCGATCGTGCTGCGGCACAGGTGGCGGCGGCCGGCCAGGCAGTTGCGGCACTTGCCGCAGACCAGGTGGCCCTCGCCGCTGACCAGGGCGCCGATCTCGATGTCGCGGACGTCGGAGCCGAGCGCCGCGACCTCGCCGACGAACTCGTGGCCGAGCACGAGCGGGGTCTTGACCGCGCCCTGCGCCCAGCCGTCCCAGGCGCGGATGTGCAGGTCCGTCCCGCAGATGCCGGTACGCAGCACCTTGATCAGCACATCGCCGGGACCGTACTCGGGCTCGGGGACGTCCATGAGCCACAGCCCGGGCTCGGCCTTGTGCTTGACGAGTGCCTTCATGAGGTGGCTCCAGGCATGCGGAAGAGAGCGCCGCGCGCGGGGGGCACGGGCGGCGTCGTTGACGGGGACCAATCTGCCGAGCGGCGTGGTGATCAGTCCATCGAGACTTTCTTAAGCGGGTCGACAGCGCAGCTTCACGCCTATGCTCCTCAGGTGACAGGGCAAGGCCCGGGGGCAGGACTCGCAGGTGGGGTCCGGGGCCGGGGAAAAGGGGAGGTGAGGGGCGTGCCGAGTCTGCGCAGCAGGGCGCTTTCGGCCGCACTGGTCGCGACGGGGCGGCGAAGACGCTTCGCGACCGCGGAGGCCGTGCTGGCCCGGGTGGCGCAGTCCGCGCGCAGGCCCGCGTCGCATCTGCCGCCGCGTTCCCTCGGCCGGGTCGCCGAGGTGTCGCGGACTTTCGTCGGGGCGTGGCCGGTGTACGACGCCGCTCCGCGCGGCGAGGAGCCCGTGGCGCAAGTGCTGTACGTGCACGGTGGCGCGTACGTCAACGAGCTCGTCCGGCCGCACTGGTCGCTGATCCGGACCCTGGTCACCCGGGCGCGCGCCCGGGTCGTCGTGCCGGCGTACGTCCTCGCCCCGCGCGGGACCGCCGACCGCAACGTCCCGGTGGCCGCCGACCTGCTGAGCGGTCTGATCGAGAGCGGCGGAGCGGGCGGGACGGTGCTGATCGGGGACTGCGCGGGGGCGGGGCTGGCGCTGGCCGCCGCGCAGCGGCTGCGGGAGCGTACGGGCGCCCAGCCGTCCCGGATCGTACTGATCTCGCCCTGGCTGGACGTGTCCATGAGCCACCCGGACCAGGCGGCGATCGAGGCGGCCGACCCGGTGCTCGCCCGGGCGGGGCTGGCCGAGGCCGGGCGGCTGTACGCGGGGACGCTCGCCGCCGACGACCCGCGGGTGAGCCCGCTGCGCGGTTCCTTCGAGGGGCTGGCGCCGCTGACGGTCTTCACGGGCACCCGGGACGTGCTGACCACCGACAGCGCGGAGTTGCTGCGCCGGGCCCGCGCGGCCGGGGTCGAGGTGGAGTGGCACGAGGAGGCGGGGCTGCCTCACGTGTACCCGCTGCTGCCGGTGCCGGAGGGGCGTGCGGCCCGGGACCGGATCGTCGAGCTGATCAGGGCGGCGGCCGCCGAGCAGTGACACCGCTCAGGCCGGGCGGGTCGTCAGCGGGCTGACCGGCGAGGCGCGGTACGCCGTCCAGTACGCCGCTTCCCGCGCCGGGTCGCCGGGGCGCGGGTGGGCGCGGATTCCCCGGAACGTCGCGTGCGGGGCGTCCCGGTCGGGTGCGTGGCCGGACAGCTGCTGCATGCCGGGAAGCCTCCCCGGCGGTGGCGCGTGAGACGGTCCGGCGGCCGGTGCGTCCCTCGGACGGGGGATGCGTTCGGCTCAGTCCGTACGGCGTACGGGCTCGGCGCGCGACGCGCCGGACCGCTCACGCGTGCCTGCCTACCGCTGGCGCTGGCCGGAGGCCGCCGACCGGGCGTCCTCGATGAGCAGGCTGTCCAGCGGCTGCGGGAGCGTCCGCGGGGCGGCCGTACGGGCGCCCGGTTCGGCGGCGCCGCCGCCGCACAGGGCCTGGTCGCGCAGCGCGGTCATGGCCGCGTCGACGGGGTGCGGTACCGGCTTGCCGTCGGAGCCGGCCCGGTGGTAGCCGGAGAGGTTGTATCCGACCGCGAACTGCCGCTTCCCGTCAGGGCTGGAGAGTGCCGACGTGATGGCTCCGAAGACTCCGCCGTCGTGGCCCCAGGCCGGTCCGCAGGGTGTGTCCACGGAGTAGATGCCGAGCCCGTAGCGCAGGACGACCTCACCGTTCTCGTCCTTGTACGGCACGGTCTCGCGCATCTCGCTGAGCTGCGCGGCCGGCAGCAACTCGCCCTGGAGGAGCGCCCGGAAGAAGGTGTTGAGGTCCTGGGTGGTGGAGATCAGCGCACCGGCGGTGCCGGCCATGGTCATGTTGTACTCGCTGAACTCGTGGGGCGGGTCGAACGCTCCGCCGAAGCTGTCGTACATCTTGGAGTGCGGGCCCTTGATCCGCGGATCGGCGCCGGGGAAGTAGGTGTCGCGGAGCCCGGCCTTGCGGATCACATTGCGGGTGATGAAGGCTTCGGGGTCCTGCCCGGTGGCGCTGCGCAGCACCTCGCCGAGCAGGATGTAGTTGGTGTTCGAGTACGACCAGTTCGTGCCCGGCTCGAAGAGCGGCGGCAGGTTCACCCCGTAGGCGGCCAGTTGGGCGGGGCGCAGGGTGCGGTAGCGGAATTCCTCCACGTCGCTCGGGGAGCCCGCCTTCAGTGACGGGAAGGCCTCCGCGAGGTAGTCCGCGATCCCGCTGGTGTGGTTCAGCAGCATGCGCACGGTGATCGTGCGGCCGCGCTCTCCCGGGACGAGCTCGGGTATGTAGTCGCCGACGGGCTTGTCGAGCTGTATTCGGCCCTTGGCGCTCTCCTGGAGCACGGCGACGGCGGTGAAGGTCTTGGTGACGCTGCCGACCCGGTGCCGCATGCCCGGGGTGGTGGGACGGCCGGTGTCGACGTCCGCGAAGCCCGTGGCCCCGCTCCACCGGTCGCGGCCGTCGCGCACCGAGCTGTACGCGCCGTACATGCCGGCCTCGTGGACGGCGTCGAGGCGCTGGGCGAGTGCCTCGCGGTCGAGGCGGGGCGGGGCCGTCTGCGTCGCGGTGACCGCGCTCGCCGCCGGGGCGGCCGCGGCCAGGAGGGCGAGTACGACGGTTGCGGCGGCCGCTGCGCCGCGTAACCGGCCGCGTCGGTCGTGGTGGGTCAGCTTCACCTGGATCTCCCCGAGTCTGGCGGCCCCTGTGGGCCGTCACGATCTTGCGTCCCTCGATTCTGTCGACCGCCATGGCCTTCCCCCATCGGCCACGAGGAGGATCCGGGCGCGTGCCGCGTAGGCCTCCGGTACCAGACGCGTCTCCCCCGTACGGGTCTCAGCCCTCGGCCTCCACATCGGCCCAGCCCAGCGTGAGCGCGGTGTTCACCAGGCCGACGTGGCTGAACGCCTGGGGGAAGTTGCCGAGTTGGCGGCCGGCGACGGGGTCGTACTCCTCGGCCAGCAGACCCACGTCGTTGCGTACGTCCAGAAGCCGTTCGAAGAGCACGCGCGCCTCCTTGCCCCGGCCGGTCAGCTGAAGCGCGTCGGCCAGCCAGAACGAGCAGGCCAGGAAGGTCCCTTCGTCCCCGGGCAGCCCGTCGACGGGCGGTCCTTCGGTGCTGTAGCGGCGGACCAGCCCCTTGCTGCCCAGCTCGGCCCGGACGGCGTCGACGGTGCCGATGACGCGCGGGTCGTCGGGCGGCAGGAAACCGACCCTGGGGATCAGCAGGGTCGCGGCGTCCAGTTCGCGCGAGCCGTAGTACTGGGTGAAGGTGTTGCGCTCGGCGTCGTAGCCGTTCTCGCAGACCTCGCGGTGCACCTCGTCCCGCATGGCCCGCCAGCGCATCACGTCACCGGGCAACGACGGATCGCCCTCCAGCGTCCGCACGGCCCGGTCGGCCGCGACCCAGGCCATCACCTTGGAGTGCACGAAGTGCCGGCGCGGTCCGCGGACCTCCCACAGCCCCTCGTCGGGCCGGCGCCAGTTGTGCTCCAGGAAGTCGAGGAGGGCGAGCTGGATCTTCCAGGCGTGCCACTCCGCGGTGATCCCCGCCGAGCGGGCGAGGTGCAGGGAGTCGATGACCTCCCCGTACACGTCGAGCTGGAGCTGGTTGACCGCCGCGTTCCCGATGCGCACCGGCGCGGAGGCGGCGTACCCGCGCAGCCACGGCACATCGCTCTCGGGGATCCGGCGCTCGCCGGCGATCCCGTACATGATCTGGAGGTCGGCGGGGGCGCCGGCGACCGCGCGCAGCAGCCAGGCCCGCCAGGCCCGGGCCTCGTCGAGGTATCCGGTGGCCAGGAGGACGCCGAGGGTCAGGGTGGAGTCGCGGAGCCAGCAGTAGCGGTAGTCCCAGTTGCGGACGCCGCCGAGCTCCTCCGGCAGGGAGGTGGTGGAGGCGGCGACGATCCCGCCGGTCGGCGCGTAGGTGAGGGCCTTGAGCGTGATCAGGGAGCGCATCACGGCCTCCCGGTACGGGCCCTCGTAGCAGCACTGGCCGGACCACTCGCGCCAGTCGGCGAGGCTCTGCTCGCGCGCCGCGTACGGGTCGATGGACGGGGGGCGCGGCTCGTGCGAGGGGTGCCAGGTCAGCACGAACGCGACCCGCTCCCCCGTCTCGACGGTGAACTCCGAGCGGGTGCTCTTGGCCTCTCCCCAGGTCCGTACGGGCGGCTCGCTGCGCAACCACGCGGAGTCGGGTCCGGCGACCGCGACCCGGTCGCCCTCGCTGCGCCGGACCCAGGGGACGACGTGGCCGTAGTCGAACCGCAGGCGCAGGGTGCTGCGGACGGTGACCCGGCCGGAGATCCCCTCGATGATCCGCATCACGTCGGGTG
Source organism: Streptomyces sp. NPDC003042 (assembly GCF_053591315.1). NCBI lineage: Bacteria > Bacillati > Actinomycetota > Actinomycetes > Kitasatosporales > Streptomycetaceae > Streptomyces > Streptomyces sp. NPDC003042. The sequence continues at coordinate 62,552 of NZ_JBSFTP010000032.1, read as the reverse complement.
CGGTGGCACGCTGCGGCATGAAGTCGACGACCTTGACGGTGCCGGCCTCGGTTTCCCAATAGGACTCCAGGACGAGCGAGTCGTCGACGTAGGCCCGACGGGTGCACTGCTCGCCGTCGGCGGCGCCGGCCGGGGCGATGCGCCAGTGGCCGTTCTCCTCGTCGCCGAGGAGCGCCGCGAAACAGGCCGCCGAGTCGAAGCGCGGCAGGCACAGCCAGTCGATGGACCCGTCACGGCCGACCAGTCCACTGGTCATCAGGTCGCCGATGAGTGCGTAGTCTTCGATGGGTTGTGTCATTCATCCGCTGTTCCCCCGATTGTCCGGGGCCAATCAGCGGAGCGGGCCACACCCGCCCGCGTCAGTCGCGGACGAGGAGCGTCACCGCCGCGAGGACCACGGCGAGGGCCAGGGCGAGCGCGCCGTGGGTCAGCCGGTGGTCGCGGAGCGCGGGGACGGGCAGGAAGCGGTCGAGGGCGTAGCGGCCCGGGCCGCAGAGCGTGAGGGCCGCGGCGCCCGCCGCCAGGAGCAGTTCGTACTCGATGCCCTTCGGGGCGAAGAACGCTCCGAGGCCGTGGACGGCGATCGCGTTGATCATCGTGCCGACGACGGCGGCACCGGCGAGCGGGGTGAGCAGGCCGAGGGCGAGGCCGAGGCCGCCCAGGGTCTCGGTGAGGCCGGCGACGGCGGCCATGGTCTCGCCCGCGGGGTAGCCGCTGGCGGTGAAGAACTTGCCGGTGCCGCTGATCCCGCCGCCGCCGAACCAGCCGAAGAGCTTCTGGACGCCGTGGCCGGCCATGGTGAGGCCGAGGACGACGCGCAGGAGCAGCAGGCCCGCGTCGTAGGCGGTGGTGGAGGCTGCGGGGTGCACGGCCGGTGTGGTGGCCGGGGCCTTCGTCGAGGCGGAGGCGCTGGTCATGGGGGGTTCCTTCCGGTCGGGACGGCCCGAGGGGAGTAGTTCAAATTCGAACCGCCGCTCCCGACTCTAGCCACTGATTCAAATTCGAACAAGTCCGTGTACGCTGGATCCATGGCTGAGACGAGATGGCTGGACGACCGCGAGATGCGGGCCTGGAGTGGATTCCTGGCCGCATCCGCCCTGGTGAACCGCCGTCTCGATCAACAGCTCAAGGACGACTCCAGGCTCTCGCACCCGCAGTACGAGATCCTCGTGCGACTCGCCGCGGCGCCCGACCGCGAGTTGCGCATGACCGAACTCGCCAACGGCCTGATCAACTCCAAGAGCGGGCTGACCTACCAGATCGGCCAGATGGAGAAGGCCGGGCTGGTCCGCCGCCGCAGCTGCCCCTCCGACGTGCGCGGGGTCTTCGCCGTCCTCACCGACGCGGGCGCCGCCCGCCTCGAGGAGGCCGCGCCCGGCCATGTGGCCACCGTCCGGGAGGTCCTCATCGACGTACTCACCCCCGAACAGCTCGACGCACTCGCGGCCGGTCTGGGCGAAGTGAGCCGCCGGCTGCGCGAACAGAGCGCCTGACGGGGTAGAAAGTCCCTCATGGACGGAAAAGCCTGGCTGATCATCGCAGCGGTCGTCGCCCTCGGGCTGGCGATCGCCGCAGCGGTGCTGCTCGTACGGGTCCTCCAGGCGCGCAAGCTCCTGCTGGACGCCGGGATTCCGCTGCGCGACAAGGCGCTCTTCTGGGTCGCCGTCGTCTACACCGTCTCCCCGGTCGACCTGATCCCGGACCCCGTCTACCTCGACGACATCGGCGTGCTGATGCTGGCGCTGCGCTCCCTGCACGCCGCGGCGGCGACGGCCGCCGACCGGCGACCCGCCGACCGGACCGCCTGACGGGGGCCGGGGCGGGGGCTCAGGCGACGCTGACGACGACCGAGTGGTGGCCGCTCGCTCCGTCGGGCATGGTCCGGGTGCGTTCCGCGGTCTGCGTCGTACCGGTCCGGTCGGTGGCACGGACGGTGAGGGTGTGTCCGCCCGGGGCGGCCTGCCAGCGGTAGGACCACTGCCGCCAGGTGTCGACGGTGTCCTCGGCGGCCAGGTCCGCCTGCTCCCAGGGGCCTTCGTCAACCCGTACCTCCACCCGGTCGATGCCGCGGTGCTGCGCCCAGGCCACCCCGGCGACCGTGACGGTGCCGGTCCCGAGGCGGGCGAAGGGCTTGGGGGTGTCGATGCGGGACTGCGTCTTGACCGGGGCCTTGCGGGCCCACTTCCGCTCGACCCAGTACGGGTCGTAGGAGTCGAAGGTGGTGAGTTCGAGGTCCTGGAGCCACTTGCACGCGGAAACGTATCCGTACAGGCCCGGCACGAGCATGCGTACGGGAAAACCGTGGGTGAAGGGCAGCGGTTCGCCGTTCATGGCGACGGCGAGCATCGCGTCCCGGCCGTCCATGACGTCCTCGACCGGACTGCCCAGGGTCATGCCGTCCACCGACCTGGCCACCAGCTGGTCGGCCGGTCCGCCCCGCGACGGCGGCCGCACGCCGGCCTCGGCCAGCAGGATGGCCAGGCGTACGCCGAGCCAGCGGGCGTTGCCGATGTAGGGGCCGCCGACCTCGTTGGAGACGCAGGCGAGGGTGATGTCCCGCTCGATCAGGTCCCGGGCGAGCAGGTCCGCGTAGGTGTACGTACGGGGCCGGCCCACGCCCTTGCCGTGGATGCGCAGGCGCCAGCTGTCGGCGGAGACCTTCGGGACCACCAGCGCGGTGTCGACGCGGTAGAAGTCGGCGTTGGGGGTGACGAACGCGCTGATGCCGGGGATGCGCAGCGACGCGCCGCGCGGCACGGGCGGGGCGGGCGAGGCCGGTACGGGCAGCCGCACGGTCTCCCGGGAGGCGGCCGCGGCCCCTCCGGAGGAGTTCAGCCGCAGGCCCAGGGCTCCCGCCGCCGTGGAGGCCAGCGCGGCGGCCCCGGCGGTGACGAGGAAGCCCCGGCGACTCCAGCCCTCGGCGCCGGCGGGCCGCGGCTCGGCGGTGAGCCGCCCGATCAGGACGTACAGCAGACCCGCTCCGACGAGCGCGCCCGCGAGGGAGGGCAGGGCGTCGGCCAGGCCGGTGGAGTCCGGCCGCGTGACGGCGGCCGCGCCGCCGACCGCGCCGAAGAGGAGCACGGCGGCAGAGCCGGTGCGGCGGCGCCGCAGGGCGAGGAGGCCGAGTCCGACGGCGAGCAGGCCGAGGGTGGCCAGGATGCCGAGCTGGAGGACGAGCTTGTCGGCGGCGCCGAAGGTGCGGATGGCCCAGTCCTTGACGGCGGCCGGTGTCCGGTCGATGGCCGCCCCGCCGACCGCCGTGACCGGACCGGCCTGCGGGCGGACGGCGGCCGAGACCAGTTCGGCGACGGCCAGGGCCGCGTAGCCGGAGAGCAGGCCGCTCAGCGCCGCTGGAGCGGTCCGTGCCAAGCCGCTGCGGTTCATGCTCACAACGTACCTTCGGCGCCGACACCATGCGGTCTGTCCTTCAGCCCACCGAGTGACCGACAGCCCCCGCGTTGACGCTCTGCGAGAATCCGCGGATGGACGCCACCAACGACCCCACACCCCTCAGCCTGCGCCCGGCGGGCGAGGAACTGCGCCCCGTCGTCGAGCGGTTGGCGCAGCTGTACCGGCACGACATGTCGGAGTTCCTCGGCTACCTGCCCTCGGCCGACGGCCGTTTCGCCTTCGACGCCCTGGCGCTGTTCTTCGGGGATCCCGGGCGCGAGGTCCTGCTGATCGAGTACGGGTCCACGTACGCGGGTTTCGTCCTGACCCGGCGGACCTCCGAGGGGGACACCTCGATCTCCGCCTTCTTCGTCGTACGGGCCCTGCGCAGGCGGGGCGTCGGCCGGCGGGCCGCCCTGGAGCTGCTGACCTCCCGGCCGGGGCGGTGGGCGATCGCGTTCCAGGACCCGAATACGGGCGCCGCCCGCTTCTGGCGGGGCGTGGCCACCGAGGCGGTGGGCGCCGCCGCCTGGCGCGAGGAGCGGCGCCCGGTCCGGCCGCCGGCGCCCGCCACGGAGCCGGACGACAACTGGATCTTCCTGGACACGGGCGTGGACACGGGCGTGGACACGGGCGCCTGAGCGCGCCGGGTGGGGGCGGCCGGTCGGCCGCCCCCACCGGACGATGGCCGATCAGCTCTTGGCGAGGAGCGCCTTCATGTGGGCGATCTCGGCGCTCTGAGAGGTGATGATCGCGGCGGCCATGTCCTTGGCGGGCTGGTAGCGCCCTTCGGACTGCTCGGTCTTGGCCATGGTGACGGCGCCCTCGTGGTGCTTGATCATCAGCTCCATGAAGGCGGTGTCGAAGGCCTTGCCCGAGGCCTTTTCGAGCCGCTCCATCTCCTCGGCCGTCATCATCCCGCCCGTACCGTGCGCGGAGTGATCGTCGGCGCCCTCGGCGGGAACCTGCTCGCCCCAGGAGGTCAGCCAGCCGGACAGGGTCTTGATCTCCGGGTCCTGCGCCTTCTTGATCTCGTCGGCGAGCTTCTTGACCTCCGGCGACGCGGCCCGCGTGGCGGCGAGGTCGGCCATCTCCACGGCCTGCCGGTGGTGGGGGATCATCCCCTTGGCGAAGGCCGTGTCGGCGGCGTTGTTCGTGCCCTGACCCGCGGAGGCCGTCGCCGGGGCGGAGGCCGTAGCGGTGGGCGTGGCGGCGGTGCCGTGGGTGTCGTGCGCGGAGCCGCTGTCGTCGTCGGCGCCGCAGGCGGCGAGGACGAGCGCGGCGGCGGCGGCTGCCGCCACGGCGGTGGTGCGGCGGATCAGGGATCGCTTGGCAGTGGTCATGGTCGTACTTCTCCTGTGCTGGGGCACGCGGCGAAGAGCGTGCGGATGAGGGCCGGCTCGTGGAGGCAGGGGCACCGGCCGTCATGGGGCCGGGCATGCCGAGACCGCCCTATATGCGCAGGAGTTGAAGTTCGCTCAGTGACGGTGGCGCGCGTCCGCACGCCGTCGCGTCGGGCACGGTCCCGCCCCCGGCCGCCGCCGTCGCGGTGGCCGCGCCGCCCGGCACGAGGGCCGGCGCGGGAAGTACGGGAGCGCCGCTGGTGCCGGTGGCCGCGCAGGTGGCGTCGGCGTGCTCGGCATGGCCGCCGCCCTTCCCGGCGGGCTCGGTGGCATGGAGGCAGCCCTGCCGGTCCGCGGAGTCGGCCGGTGTGCCGCCGTGGTGGGCGGGAGCGGCGTGGGCCGCGGAGGAGGCGCTCGCCGCGTGCGCGGCGGCCGGGACCGCCCCCGGCCCCAGGCCGTGCATGGCCACGAGCCCGGTCAGGACGGTCAGCACGAGGAGCACGAGCAGCACGCCGGAGCGCTGCCCGAAGGGCTCTGCCGCTCGTCGCATCCGCTTCTCCACAGCCGCATCGTAAGCGGCCCGCCTGCGAGCGGCGCGGTGGGGGCGGGGTTCCGCACCCACTGGTGGAGCTACCCGGAGGGGGTGTGGGTCTTCCCGCCACGGGCGTCGTGGCCACCGGCGCGACGGCCACCCTCGGTGGGGCTGCGCCGACATCCGCACCGCCACGGCCGCGATCCTCTCGCGGCACACCGGCTACGACGCCGACGTCACCCGCGCTGTCCTGACGGCCTGCACGGGCGCAAGGCCTGCGGCGACGAACGCGCCACGCGCGGCCGACACGCACGAACACTGCCGCATCCGCGCCGCCGGGGCCCGCCGCTCCTGCGAACAGGCCCGCAACGCGCTCATGACCTCACTCGGCCGAACACCGCTCACGGGGACGGGCTGCGGCCGACCGGTCCCGCGGGTCAGTTCGGCAGGTCCAGCAGCGCGGACATGGCCGCGACCACCGACGGTTCGACCTTGTAGTACACCCACGTGCCACGCCGCTCCGAGCTGAGCAGTCCCGCCTCGCGGAGCTTCTTCAGGTGGTGGGAGACCGTCGGCTGCGAGACGCCGACGTCGGCGATGTCGCACACGCACGCCTCCCCTCCCGCGTGCGAGGCGACCTTGGAGAACAGCCGTAGCCGCACGGGGTCCGCGAGCGCCTTGAACATCACGGCCATCTTCTCCGCGTCCGTCCGGGACAGCTCGGCCGAGGTGATCGGCGGGCAGCAGGGGACGGCCGGTGCGAGCTGAACGACCGGGAGTTCGACCACCTGTGAATTCGACATGTGTCTATGTTGACACTCGTCGATACGAGTGGCAACCTCAGGACATCGACAGACATCGAATCAGGGCGGTCGAGGCCGGCGCGTACCGCTGCGCCGCCCACCGCCCCGCCACTGATTTCAGGAGATCACCGCCATGAGCCAGCAGCAGCTTCCCGTCGTCGTCATCGGAGCGGGACCGGCCGGCCTGGCCGCCGCCGCCCACCTCACCGAGCGCGGCATCGAACCCCTCGTGCTGGAAGCCGGAGCCGCCGCGGGCAGCGCCGTGCGGGAGTGGGGACACGTACGCCTCTTCTCCACCTGGTCCGAGGTGGTGGACCCGGCCGCCGAGAAGCTCCTCGCGCCGACCGGCTGGACCGCCCCCGACGGCGCGAGCTACCCCTCCGGCGCGGACTGGGCCGAGCGGTACCTCCAGCCGCTCGCCGACGTCCTCGGTGACAAGGTCCGCTACGGCGCCACCGTGACCGGCGTCTCCCGCCTCGGCCGCGACCGCGTCGTGGACGCCGACCGCGAGCGGCAGCCCTTCACCGTCCGCGTCCTGAACGCCGACGGCACCGAGGAGCGCATCACCGCCCGCGCCGTCATCGACGCCTCCGGCACCTGGTCCACCCCCAGCCCGATCGGCGGCGACGGCCTGCCCGCGCTCGGCGAGAGGACGGCCTCGGACCGCGTCTCGTACCGGATCCCCGACCTCAAGGACCCTGCCGTCCGCGCCCGGTACGCCGGCAAGCGCACCGCCGTCATCGGCTCCGGCGCCTCCGCCTTCACCGCCCTCGCCTACCTGGCCGAGCTCGCCAAGGAGGTGCCCGGTACGCACGCCGTGTGGATCCTGCGCCGCGGCATCAGCGGCTCCACCTTCGGCGGCGGCGAGGCCGACCAGCTCCCCGCCCGCGGCGCGCTGGGCCTCGCCGCCAAGGCCGCCGTCGACAACGGCCACGCCGACGCCGTCACCGGCTTCCGCACGGATGCCCTGGAGAAGAGCGGAGAGCAGCTGGTGCTGGTCGCCGAGGACGGCCGCCGCCTGGACCCGGTCGACGAGGTCGTCGTCCTCACCGGCCTGCGCCCCGACCTCTCCTTCCTCGACGAGCTGCGCCTGGGCCTCGACGAGCGCCTCCAGGCCCCGACCGACCTGGCCCCGCTGATCGACCCCAACCAGCATTCCTGCGGCACCGTCTACCCCCACGGCGTACGCGAGCTCTCCCACCCGGAGCGGGACGTCTACCTCGTCGGCATGAAGTCCTACGGCCGCGCCCCGACCTTCCTCGCCATGACCGGCTACGAGCAGGTCCGCTCCATCGCGGCCCACCTCGCCGGCGACCAGGAAGGCGCCGAACGCGTCGAACTGACCCTCCCCGAGACCGGAGTCTGCGGCGGCGCCGGCCTCTTCGACCAGCCCGAGGCCGAAGAGGCCACCGGCGGCGGCTGCTGCGCGGCCCCCGCCACCACCCTCACCATCGGCGCCCCGGCCGCTTCCGGCGGCTGCTGACCCGCGTGCCACCGACCCGGGCCGACGCGGCCACGACCGGGACAGAGTTCCGGTCGCGGCCGCGCGCCGCTCTCCCCGCCCTGTGCGCCACCCAGATCACCAGCTGGGGGATCGTCTACTACGCCTTCCCCGTCCTGCTGCCGCGGTTGACCGCCGACACGGGCTGGTCCGTCACCTCCGCCACCGCCGCCTTCTCGCTCGCCCTGCTGGTGTCGGCGCTCGCCGGAATCCCGATCGGCCGCATGCTCGACCGCCGGGGCCCGCGCGCCGTGATGACCGGCGGCTCGATCCTCGGCACGCTCGCCCTCCTCGTGATCGCCGCCTCACCCAACCTGGCCCTCTTCACGGCCGGGTGGATGCTCGCCGGCCTGGCCATGGCGGCCACCTTCTACTCCCCGGCCTTCGCCGCGGTCACCCGCTGGTGGGGACCCGACCGGGTGCGGGCCCTGACCATCGTCACCCTCGCCGGCGGACTGGCCTCCACCGTCTTCGCACCGCTGACCGCCGCCCTCGCCGAGCACCTGAGCTGGCGGGCCACGTACGTCGTCCTCGCGGCGATCCTCGCCGCCGTCACCATCCCCGCCCACGCCCTGGCCCTGCGCGCGCCCTGGCCGCCCGCGCCCCCGCCGCCACCGCCCACCGGGCGCGGGCCGGTCGCCCGCAGCCGCCCCTTCCTCCTCCTGGCCGCGTCCTTCACCCTGTCCGGCTTCGCCATGTACGCCGTGGTCATGGGCCTGATCCCGCTGCTCACCGAACGCGGCGCGAGCCCCTCGACAGCCGCCTGGGCCCTCGGGCTCGGCGGGGCGGGCCAGACCCTCGGCCGCACCCTGTACGCGGGCCTGTCCTCCCGTACCTCCGTCACGACGCGCACCGTCACCCTCATCGCCCTCGGCGGCGCGACCACGGCGGCCTTCGCGCTCGTGGCGGGCCCCCTGCCGCTGCTCGTCGTGCTCGCGGTGCTGGCCGGCGTCGTCCGGGGCAACCTCACCCTCCTCCAGGCCACCGCCGTCGCCGACCGCTGGGGCACCGCCCACTACGGCCGTCTCTCCGGGCTCCTCGGCGCGCCGGCCCACATCGCCGCGGCCCTCGCCCCCTGGGCGGGCGCCGCCCTCGCCGGCCCCCTCGGCGGCTACCCCGGTGTCTTCGCCCTGCTGGCCGTCCTCTCCGCGTTCGCCGTGTGCCTCGCCCTGGGAGCCGGGCCCACGGCGAGCGCGAAGCCGCGATAGGCGCCGCGCGTCCACCCGTGCGCACGCGCGGAAGTCCGAAGGAGGAGAAGAACGGACTCCCCGCTTTCACCTGCCCCGCTGCGTATCGTGAAGTCGAGCCGGCCCTCACGGGACCACCGCGACGAAGGAGACATCCGTGAAGATGCTGATCAACAGTCCGGACACCGTGGTCGCCGACGCGCTGCGCGGGATGGCGGCCGCGCATCCCGAGCTGGAGGTGGACGTCGAGCGGCGGGTCGTCGTACGCCGCGACGTGCGGGGCGGCGGGCGGGTCGGTCTGGTCTCCGGGGGCGGGTCGGGGCACGAACCGATGCACGCGGGCTTCGTGGGGTACGGAATGCTGTCCGCCGCGTGCCCCGGGGAGGTGTTCACCTCTCCGGTGCCCGACCAGATGCTGCGGGCGGCCACCGCCGTGGAGGCCGGGCAGGGCGTGCTGTTCATCGTGAAGAACTACACCGGTGACGTGCTGAACTTCCAGATGGCCGCCGAACTGGCCGAGGAGGAGGGCCTGCGGGTCGAGCGGGTGCTGGTCAACGACGACGTCGCCGTCACCGACAGTCTCTACACCGCCGGGCGGCGCGGGACCGGGGCGACCCTGTTCGTCGAGAAGATCGCCGGGGCGGCCGCCGAGGAGGGCGCGCCACTGGAGCGGGTCGCCGCCATCGCCCGGCGGGTCAACGAGTCCTCGCGCAGCTTCGGGGTGGCGCTGAGCGCCTGCACCACCCCCGCGAAGGGCGGCCCGACCTTCGAGCTCCCGGAGGGGGAGCTGGAGTTGGGGGTGGGCATCCACGGTGAACCGGGCCGGGAACGGCGGCCGATGATGACCGCGCGGCAGATCGCGGAGGTCGTGGTGCAGGCCGTACTGGAGGAGTCGGCGGAGGCGGGCCCGGCGGGCGGGCCGGTGCTGGTCCTGGTCAACGGGATGGGGGCGACCCCGCTGCTGGAGCTGTACGGATTCCACGCGGAGGTGGCCCGGGTGCTGGCCGCGCGGGGCGTGCCGGTGGCCCGGACACTCGTCGGAAACTACGTCACCTCCCTTGACATGTCGGGTTGTTCGGTGACGTTGTGCCGGGTCGACGACGAGCTGCTGCGTCTGTGGGACGCGCCCGTGCAGACCGCCGCGCTGCGCTGGGGCCGTTGACGTACGGCTGACCGTAAGGTGGCGGTGGGACCGGCCAGAGGGTGCGAGGCGAGGAGATCCGGTGCGTGACGCAGAGTTCTTCCGGCGCTGGATGGAGGCCGCGGCGACGGCGGTGGAGCGTGAGGCGGACCGGCTGACCGAGCTCGACTCCCCCATCGGGGACGCCGACCACGGCAGCAACATGCTGCGCGGCTTCGTGGCCGTACGGGCCGCCCTCGCCGCCGGGGATCCGCGGGCCTCGCCGGGCGCGGTGCTCCAGCTGGCCGGGCGGACGCTGATCTCCACGGTCGGCGGCGCGTCGGGACCGCTCTACGGAACGCTGCTGCGGCGCACCGGCAAGGAGCTCGGGGAAGCCGCCGAGGTCTCCGACGAGGAGCTGCGCAAGGCCCTGTACGCGGGAGTGGGCGCGGTGGCCCAGCTGGGCGGGGCGGCGCCGGGCGACAAGACGATGCTGGACGCGCTGGTGCCGGGGGTGGCGGCGCTGAGTACGTCGTACCGCGCCGCCGGTAACGCGGCGGAGAACGGCGCGCGGGCCACGGTTCCGCTGCTGGCCCGCAAGGGCCGCGCCAGTTACCTCGGCGAGCGCAGCATCGGGCACCAGGATCCGGGGGCCACCTCGGCGGCGCTGCTGCTGGGCGCGCTGGCGGACACCGCGGACGAGGACGGCGCCGCGTGAGCCCCGTGAGCCCGGAGCCGGTGGTCGGCATCGTGCTGGTGTCGCACAGCGCCCAGGTGGCGGAGGCGGTGGCGGAGCTGGCGCGGGGCCTCGCGGCGGGCGGTGCGGTGGCTCCGATGGCCGCGGCGGGCGGTACGGCCGACGGCGGGCTGGGCACGAGCGCCGAACTGATCCTGGCGGCCGCGGCCGCGGTGGACCAAGGGGCCGGGGTAGCGCTGCTGGCGGACCTGGGCAGTTCGGTGCTGACGGTGAAGGCGCTGCTGGAGGACGAGGAACTGCCGGCCGGGTCCCGGCTGGTGGACGCGCCCTTCCTGGAGGGCGCGGTGGCGGCGCTGGTCGCCGCCTCGGCGGGGGCCCCGCTGGAGGCGGTGGCGGCGGTGGCCACCGAGGCGTACGCGTACCGCAAGGCCTGACCCCGGCCCCGGCCCCGGCCCCGGCCCCAGGGGAAGGTCCCGGGGGCGGGCAGCGGCGCGTGGGTCAGCGGCCGCGGCGCAGGCCTTCGATCTCCCGTCGGTCGCGCTTCGTCGGGCGGCCCGTACCCCGGTCGCGGATGCCGACGACGGCGGCCTCGAGGGGAGTGGGCGGCGGCGGGCTGTTGTCGATGAAGCATTCGGCGGCGACCGGGGGGCCGACCCGCTTGGCCACGGGCCGCCGGACAACGACGATGCGTTCGCGGCCCGCGTGGAAGAGCCGCACCTCGTCGCCCGCGCGCACCGTCTGCGCCGGCTTCGCGCGCTCGCCGTTGACCTTGACGTGTCCCGCCCGGCACGCGGTCGCCGCGACGGAACGGGTCTTCGTCAGGCGGACCGACCAGATCCAGGCGTCCACGCGTGCGGATCCCGTCTCCAGCGGTCCGGTCGGAACCGTGCCCGGTGCCGTCGTCGACGGCTTCTCCGTCTCTTCTTCAGCCATACCCCGACTCTAGTGCTGTGACCGGCAAGGTTCACCGGGTCACGACGCCCGGCACGGCACCTCCCTGCGTTGTCGGACCGCGCGAGTACGTCCGGTACGAGCTGCGGCCCTCCGCCTTGGGATGCGCCCCACCGGACGCCGCGACCCGGCAAACCTTTCCGCCCACAGCACTAGCGACCCGTGGGGCCGCAAACGGAACGCTTTTGGCGGATGACACAACGGAGGCGGCACCTGCAATGGAGAACAGCCCAAGATAATTGCACATGCGCGAAAAATGGCACACCCTTGGCGCACATGCAGCCGACTCGACCGAGGAGCGCCCACCCGTGTCGCCGAGCTTGAACCGCCGCCGCAGCGCTGTCGCCGCGCTCACCGCCGCCCTCCTCGTACCCCTGACGGCGTGCGGGGGCGGCGGGGACGGCACGGGCAAGGGGGCCGGGGCCGGGCAGCTCACCGTCCTCGCCGCGTCCTCCCTCACCGACGTGTTCAAGGCCGCGGGCGCGGCGTACGAGAAGGCGCACCCGGGAACGCGGATCACCTTCTCCTTCGCCGGTTCGCAAGAGCTGGCCGCTCAGGTCAGGCAGGGCGCCCCGGCCGACGCACTGGTCACCGCCGACGTCAGGACGATGGAGGGCCTCGCGGCGGAGACAGACGCCGCCACGGTCATCGCGAAGAACCGTCTGGTCATCGCCGTCGGCAAGGGCAACCCGTTCGGGATCGACGACCTCGGGGACCTCGCCGACCCCAGGATCAAGGTCGTGCTGGCGGCGCCCGAGGTCCCGGTGGGCCGTTACGGCAGGCAGATCCTGCAATCGCGCGGGATCGAGGTGAAGCCGGTCTCCCAGGAGCCCAACGTCCGCGCCGTGCTGAGCAAGGTCGAACTCGGTGAGGCCGACGCCGGTCTCGTCTACAAGACCGACTCCGCCAAGTCCGGCGACAAGGTCACCACGGTCGACATCCCGGACGACCAGAACGCCGTGGCCGCCTACCCGGCCGCCACGCTCAAGCAGTCGAAGGACCGCGGGGCCGCGGCCGCGTTCGTCGCTTGGCTGAGCACCCCGGAGGCTCAGAAGATCCTTCAGGACGCCGGTTTCCAGAAGGCCTGACCCCATGAGCAGACTCCACACCCGCACCCGCACCCGCCCGCCCGTGACGCTGGCGCTTCCCGCGCTGCTCGCCGTCGCGTTCCTGCTGCTGCCCCTCGTCGGCATCCTCACCCGCACCCAATGGGGTGAGCTGGGCACCCACCTCGCGCGTCCCGGTGTCGTCGAGGCCCTGCGGCTCTCGCTGATCGTTTCCTTCTGGGCGCTCGGGCTCTCGCTGCTCCTCGGCGTGCCGCTCGCCTGGCTGCTGGCGCGGGTCGAGTTCAAGGGCAAGGCCTTCGTCCGCTCCCTGGTCCTGCTGCCGATGGTGCTGCCGCCGACTGTCGGCGGTGTCGCGCTGCTGCTCGGATTCGGGCGGCGCGGGCTGCTCGGGCCGTGGCTGGAGAGCGCCTTCGGCGTCACCCTTCCCTTCCACACCTCCGGCGCCGTCGTCGCGGCCACCTTCGTCTCGATGCCCTTCCTCGTCATCAGCCTGGAGGGCGCGCTCGGCGGGCTCAAGCAGAGCTACGAGGAGACCGCCGCCTCGCTCGGCGCCTCGCCCGTACGGGTGTTCTTCACCGTGACCCTGCCCATGGTGGCCCCCGGCCTCATCGCCGGCGCGGCGCTGACCTGGGCCCGCGCGCTCGGCGAGTTCGGGGCGACCATCACCTTCGCCGGGAACCTGCCCGGCACCACGCAGACGCTGCCGCTCCAGGTGTACCTGCTGCTCCAGGACCAGCCGGAGGCCGCCACCTCGGTCTCCCTGCTGCTGCTCGCCATCGCCATGGCGGTACTGGTCGCCCTGCGCGGCCGCTGGACGCCCGTCGCCCGCAGGGCCCCCGAGGCGCCGGTGACGTCCGAGGAGGTCTCCCCCGGCGCGCCGGCGGCACGTCGGGCGACGGGTCCCGAGGAACCGGAGGGCACCGACCGACCGGCGAGCACCGACGAACCATCGGCGGCGCCGGGCCGCGAACGCTGGCCCCTGCACGCCGAGGTGACCGGCTTCAACCAGCTCACCCTCGACGCCGAGCCCGGCACCACCATCGCCGTCGTCGGCGAGAACGGCGCAGGCAAGACCACCCTGCTCCGCGCCCTGCTCGGCCTCACCCCCCGGGCCCACGCCGAGCTGCGCCTCGGCGACACCGACGTCACCGCCCTGCCCCCGCACCGGCGCCAGGTGGCCTGGGTACCGCAGGACGGCGCGCTGTTCCCGCACCTGACCGCCCTCGCCAACACCGCGTACGGGCTGCGCGCCCACCGGGTCGACCGCGCCGAAGCCCGCCGCCAGGCGCAGGCGTGGCTGGACCGGCTCGGCGTCGGCCACCTGGCCCACCGCAAGCCCGCCCAGCTCTCCGGAGGCCAGGCGCAGCGCGTCGCCCTCGCCCGCGCGCTGGCCGCCCGCCCCCGGCTGCTGCTGCTCGACGAGCCCCTCGCCGCGCTCGACCAGACCACCCGGGCGCACGTGCGGCACACCCTGCGCACGCACCTGGCCGGCTTCGGCGGTGTCTGCCTGATCGTCACGCACGACCCCGTCGAGGCGGTCTCGCTGGCCGACCGGGTCCTCGTACTGGCCGACGGGCGCACCCTCCAGGACGCTCCGCCCGCCGAGGTCACCCGCCATCCGCGCTCCCCGTGGGTGGCCCGGATGCTGGGCCGCAACGCCTGGCCGGGCACCGCGACCGCCGACGGCCTCACGCTCGCGGGGGGCGGCCGGCTGGTGGTGGCGGAGACGCTGCCCGAGGGGGCGCGGGCGCTGGCGATCATCCCCCCGGAGGCGGTGTCCGTGCACCGGGACCGCCCGGGCGGCAGTCCTCGTAACATCTGGCCCGGCACGGTACGGGAGATCACCGCCGTCGGAAGCCGGCTGCGCGTACTGGTCGGGTCGAGCCAGGCACCCGACCTGGTCGCCGAGATCACCCCGGAGGCGGCCGCCGAACTGGGCGTGGCCGACGGCGCCGCGGTGTGGACCAGCGTGAAGGCCACGGAGGTCACCCTGGTGCGGCTCTGACGCCCGGGGCCGTGGGGTTCGCGCATCTGGCATATGTTTCATCGGTGCCCGCGTCACCGGACAGCGGGCACGGTCACACGTCACCTGTCCCGTGGGGGGTACAACGTCATGTCCTTCAGCGCACCCGGCTCACCGCCGCCGCCCCAGTCTCCCGGCCCGCACGATCCGTACGGCGCGCCCGCGCAGCCGTACGCAGCCCAGCCGTACGCAGCCCAGCCGTACCCCGCCGACCCCTACGCCGCCCAGCCGTACCCCGGCCCGCCGAGCTTTCCTCCCGGTCCGCCCCATGCCGGCCCGCCGCCGGCCGGCGGTGTGCTGCGCTCTTCGCGCGGCCTCGCGACCGCCCTGACCGTACTGCTCTCGGTCGCGGCCGTGGTCAATCTCTTCTCCTCGGCCAACAACCTGTACGTCTGGTCGCTCATGAAGGACGTCATCACGGACCCCCTGGCGGTCTCCGACGACACGCTGGACCAGTCCGACATGATCACGGCTGCCACCGGCATCTTCCAGATCCTGGCGCTGCTCGGCACGGCGGTCGTCTTCATCATTTGGTTCCACCGCGTGCGCGTGAACGGCGGGATCTTCCGCCCCGACGCGTTCACTCAGGGGCCCGGCTGGGCGATCGGCGGCTGGTTCATCCCGTTCGCCAACCTGGTCCTTCCCTTCCGTACCGCGAAGCAGACCTGGGCGGCCAGCACCCAGCTCGGTCCCGACGGCTCCCCGCGCACGACCTCCACCGCTCCGCTGACCGCCTGGTGGACGGTATGGGTCGTCGCCGCGCTCCTCGACCGCGTCTTCGCCCAGATGTACAAGAAGGCGGAGACGCCCGAGAGTTTGCGCGACGCTTCCGTCGTCGGCTTCTTCTCGGACCTCACCATGGTCGCCGCCGCGGTGCTCGCCATCCTCTTCGTCCGCAAGCTCACCGCCCTCCAGGACGTCAAGGCCGTCCAGGGCCCGTACGCCGCGGTCTGAGAACCGCGGCCTACGGGGACGGCGGCTGCGGGACGGTGAACTCGCACCACACGCACTTTCCGCTGCCCCGGGGCTCCACGCCCCACCCGTCCGCGAGCCGTTCCACCAGCATCAGGCCGCGCCCCGACACCGCCCAGTCGCCCGCCTCCCGGCGGCGCGGCAGGGCGCTGCTGGAGTCCTCGACCTCGATCCGGATCCGGCCCTCCCCGGTCAGCCGCATGCGGACGTCGCCGCCGCTGTCGGTGTGCACCAGGGCGTTCGTCATCAGCTCGTCCGCCGCCAGTTCGATCTCGTCCGCCCGGTCCCAGGCACCCCACGCGGCCACGGCCGCACGGATCAGGTGGCGGGCCATCGCAGGGCCCTGCGGATCGCCGGGGACCAGACGCTGGCGCAGCGGCCCGCCGCCGCGCGGCGCGGGGGTGCCGCGGCGGCGGAGCAGGAGCAGCGCCATGTCGTCCCCGCCGCCCGCGTCACCGACGAGGCCGCACAGCACGTCGGCGAGTTCCTCCACGTCGACCGGTCCGTGGCGGGCCGCGTCCATGAACTCCCGCATCCCGATCTCGCCGTCGCTGCCCGGACGTTCGATCAGGCCGTCCGTGCAGAGCATCAGGGTGTCGCCGGGGTGCAGTTCGAGGCTGGTGACGGGGTAGCCGGAGCCCGTCCCCGACCGGTCGCGCGGCGGCAGCCCGAGAGGGAGTCCGCCCGCCACCTGGATCCGGTGGCAGCTGCCGTCACCGCGGCGCACGACGGGGTCGAGGTGGCCGGCCCGGACCATGTTCAGCATCCCGGTGTTCAGGTCCAACTCGGCGTAGGTGCAGGTGGCGAACCGTTCGGTGGCCAGCTCGCGCAGGAAGGTGGAGGCCCGCGCCATCGCCGTGCCGGGGCTGTGCCCCTCGCTGATGTACGCGCGCAGCACGATCCGCAACTGGCCCATGACGGCCGCCGCGTCCGTGTCGTGCCCTTCCACGTCACCGATCATCACCCCGACCCGGCCCTCGCCGAGCGGGATCACGTCGTACCAGTCCCCGCCGATGTCCCGCCCCATCCGGGCGGCCCGGTACCGTACGGCGATCCGCGCGCCCGGCACCTCCGGGATCCTGCGCGGCAGCATGGCCCGCTGGAGGCTTTCGGCGAGGTCGTGCTCCTGCTCGAAGAGCATCGCCCGCTGGAGGCTCTGCGCGATGCCGCTGCCGAGCGCCATCAGCAGGTTCCGCTCCTCGGCGGTGAAGTCGCCGTCGCGCTTGTACAGCAGGCCGAGCGCGCCGATGGCACGGCCCTGGGCGATGAGGGGCAGGTAGACCCCGCTGCGCACGGCCAGCGGCTCGATGTACGGCCACAGCTGGGGGTAGCGCCGCTGGAACTCCTCCCGCGAGGCGATGAAGACCGGCTGCATGGTCCGTACGGCCTCGCTCATCGGGAACCGCGCGTCGATCCGCGTGTACTCGATCTCGGGTACGTACGAGCCCAGCTGTCCCTCCGCGACGAGGTGGATGCGGCCGCCGTCGACGACGCCGAGCATCACACTGACCGCCCCGAGGTGGCCGAGGGCCTCGGGGTCCTTGAGGACATCGGTCACGTCGTTGACGGTGCGGGCGTGGGCGAGGATCGCGGTGGTCCGCTCGACGACACCGGTCATCCGGCGCCGCCCCTCGTTCCGCTCCCAGCCGGCGCCGGACTCGACGGGGTCCTGGGCGGCGTCGCGCAGGATCCCGATGATCCGGTACGGACGGCCGTGCGGGTCCCGCAGGATGTGGCCCTGGATATGGGTCCAGGCGGCGCCGCCGTCCCTGCGGCGGCTGCGGAAGTAGACCCCGTAGTGGCTGCGCCCGTCCTTCAGCGCCTGTTCGACGCGCTGGTCGAACCGGGCCGCCTCCTCCCCCGCCACCACCCGGCCGCGCAACGCGGCGAGGGTCCCGCCGAACTCCTCCGGACGCAGGTCGAGGACCTCGAGAGCGGTGGGGTCCAGATGGATCCGGCCACTGTCGAGGTCCCAGTCGAAGGTGCCCATGCGGTTGAGCGCGAGGCTCAGGTCGGGCCGCGCGGGCCAGTCGACCTGGGCAATCCGTCCCCGCTGGTCCATGCGGCCAGGGTCTCACCCTTCCCCTACGGACGGCATCCGCTGGCCGTCAGCGGCCGTTCGCCGAGGGCGGAGGGACGGGCTGAGTGGTGGTGGGTGGCGGTTCCGGCTCCGGGGCGGGTGAGACCGTCGGAGGTGAGGCCGTCGGAGGCGAGGTCTCGGGTTCGGGCGGGCTCCGCAGGACGGGCGGGGGCGAGGAGATCTCCGGCGAGGGAGACACCACGGGCGGCAACGAGACCGGCGGGCAGGGGCCGGTGGGATCGCCCGGCCCCGGGGGCGGGGTCACGATCACGGTGCCGGACAGCGAGGGGCACGGGCTCGGGGAGACCGGCTGCGGCACCACCGTGCCGGGCGACGGTGAGGGTTCCGACGGCGAGGGTTCCGACGGAGTCGGCGTGGACGGCGTGGAGTGCGGGGACGGCGTGGAGTGCGGGGACGGCGTGGACGGCGTGACCTTCGGGGTCGGGTCTACGGGCGGCGGCACGGGCTTGTCGTTCTTGACGTGACGGGCGCCCCGGTCGCGCTCGAACCAGCGCCGGTCGGCGTGGTCGTAGATCACGAACTTGTTCACGATCGTCACCGACGGCGCGATGACCACCACCTGTGCGGGCTGGTACGAGCTCCACGGCTGACCGAACCGCTTCGGGTTCGCCTTCAGCGCCACCGGGGGTCCGAGCGGGTTCCCGCACGCGCACCGCACCCTCGGCACGCCCCGGTCGTCCACCAGCACGGCCGTACCGGCCTGGAGCACCGCCTGATAGGCGGTGGCCCGGCCGTCGCGGTAGCCGTGGTTGGTGACGCGGGTGTCCAGGCGCAGCTGGACGGGGGTGAGGGAGCGCAGGTAGCCGGGTACGGCCGCCGGTTCGATCTCGACGACCGCGGCGAAGGCGCCGTTCTTGGCGGGCTCCGCGGACAGCACCCTGATCTGCTTCTCGACGTCGCAGCTGGCGATGTCCCTGGTGCCGCCGTAGACGCCCGGGGCGGCGCCGCTGACGCTGCGCGTGACCTGCCCACCCCTGGTCGGCTCCGCGCTCGGCGAGGCCGGGGGCGGGCGCTCCGGTGGCGGGGTAGCCTCCTTCGCCGCCGTCGACTCGGTGAACGGGTCGGGTCCCGACGCGGAGGCGGGCTGGAGGAACACCTCGGCGCCGGCCTGGTTCGTGGACGTGCCGTCGGGCCGCGTCAGCACCACGACCAGGGCCGCGACGGCGGCCAGCGCGACGATCGCGGTCGCCAGCCGGGGCAGGGAGCGCCACCAGGGTCCCCGGGACGGCTGCCCACCCGGGCCGGACGGACCCCCGGGGGGCGCGGGCGGCGGCGGGGGCGGGGGCCCCTTCTCTCCGCCGGAGAGTGGTCCCGAGGGCGGTCCCATGGGGCGCCCGGACGACGGCGGCTGCGCGGACGGCGGCTGCGGCGACGGCTGGTTCGGCCGCGGCGGCCGCCGGCCGGAGGGTTGCGTGGTCACGGACTCTTCTTCCCAGGCGGCGGCGGACTTCCGGCCCAGCTGGACGTTCCGAGGGGGCATTCCGCCTACGGATAGGGAAATGTCCCGGTTTCTTGTGTTCCTACCGGCCATTGTGTGCGCCGTCCAGGTGGTGCCCGCAAGCCGGGGTGCCTACGGTTGCAGCGTGAGCCGTACCTCTCCGAGGGCATGGCGCGACGCCTTCGTCGCCGTGGTGGCCGGCTTCGCGGTGATGACCGCGGTGGCCGCTGCGGGGCTGGCCTGCGCGGGCGCCGGGGAACTGCCGGGCGGCGCGTTCCCCCGGGTGGTCGCCGCCGTCGTCGTGATGGCGGCCGGCGGCTCGGTCGAGGTCTCCGGCGGGGCCGGGTTCCTGGCAGGGGCCGATGCGAGCCTGGCCGTACTGCCGCTCTCGGTGAGCCTGGCCGGGGCGCTCACCGCCGGGTACCGCTTCCTGCGGCCCCTGCACAACCGGGCCGTGGCCGGCCCCGGCGAACTGCTCGCCCGGGCGGCCCCCTTGGTCCTGCTGTGGCTGCTCGCGCTCACGGGCACCGCGCTGCTCGCCCGCCAGACGTTCGGGATCTCGACCGGCGACTCCCCCCTCGGGGAGATCGGCGAGCTCCTCGACGCCGCCCCGACGGTGGGCTTCCGGGCCGACCTGCCCGCCACCTTCGTCTTCGGGCTGCTGTGGATCCTCGGCCTGTTGCTGATCGCCCTCCTCGTCTCGCGCCGCGCGCCGCTCCCGGCCGGGCTGGTGCGCTTCCACGCGGCGGTGCGCCCGGCCGCTTTCGCCACGGCCCTGCTGCTCCTCGCGTACGTCGTCCTCGGCCTCGGCGTCGGCCTGGTGGTGGCCGCGACCCAGGGTCATGCCGCCCGGACCCTGGCCGTGGTCCTCCTCGGGCTGCCGAACCTCGCCTGGCTCGCCCTCACCCTGGGCATGGGAGGCGCCTGGCAGGGCAAGGCCGACGGCCCCTTCGGGCTGCCGATGCCGCAGCTGTTGGACCAGGTCCTGCGCGGCCGCGAGCTGTCGACGGTCGATGTGGCCTCGCTCGCGGAGCGGGACGCCCGGGCGTGGTGGCTGGTGGTGGCGGCCGCCGTCCTGCTGCTCGGCGCGGGCCTCCTGGCTGCCGTACGGTCCCCCGCGCACGTCCGCGCCTGGCAGCACGCGCTCCACCTCGCGGTGGCCCTGGCCCTGGCGACCCTCACGGTGTGTCTCCTGGCCCGGGTCCAGGCCCAGTTCGGTCTGTCCCTGCTGGGCCTCGGCGAAGTGGAGGGCCTCGGCGGCACGGTCGAACTGACCCCCGTGCTGGGGCGCACGGTCGGTCTCGCCCTGCTCTGGGGCGCCCTCGCGGGCTTCCTCGGCGCCCTCCTGGCCCGCCCGCTCCACCGCCGCGGGCTCGTCGAAACCGGTACCGGAGCGGAACAGGGACCCGTCACACCACAGCAGCCACCCGGCGGCACCCGACGCTGATGAGGGGACGACGGTCGGGTCACCCCCGCGCCCGGAACACCGGCAGCGCCCACCGCGGCGGCGGGGGCGGTGGCTGCTGCGGGTCGAACGGCCGGGCCGCCCGCGCCGGCGGGTGCGGGCGCGCGGGGCCCGCTCCCGCCTCCCGCAGGGCACGCGTGAACTCCAGGCAGCTCCCCCACCGGTCCTCCGGCGCCTTCGCCAGCGCCTTCTCGAGCACCTCGTCCACGCCGATCGGCAGCCCGGCCCGGCGTGAGGACGCGGGCGGCGGAAGATCGTACTGGTGGGCCCAGAGCAGGGCCATGTCTTCGTCCCGCTGGAACGGCGGCCCGCCCACGAGGGTCTCGTAGACGACGCATCCCAGGCTGTAGACGTCGCAGCGCCCGTCCACCGGCTTTCCGGCGATCTGCTCCGGTGCCACGTAGTCCAGCGTCCCGACGAACTGGCCCACGCTCGTGAACCCGGTCAGCGACAGCGATTTCTTCGTCAGCCCGAAGTCCGTGAGGTACACGTGCTCAGGGTGGTCGCTGTCCGTGCCCTGCGCGACGAGGATGTTGCCCGGCTTCACGTCCCGGTGGACCAGGTCGTGGGCGTGGGCCGCGTCGAGCGCCGAGGCCACCTGCCCGGCGATCCGCGTCGCCGTCGCGACCGGCAGCGGCCCCGTCCGGTCCAGCATCGCCCGCAGGTCCTGGCCGGCGACGTACCGCATGGCGATGAAGAGCAGCCCCTCCGCCTCCCCCGCTTCGAACACGGGCACGATGTGCGGGTGGTCGATGGCCGCCGCGACCTTCGACTCGTGTGCGAAGCGCCGGCGGAAGGTGTCGTTGCGGGCGAGTTCCGGGGCCAGCAGCTTCAGCGCCACCGTACGGTCCAGCCGCAGGTCCCGCGCACGGTAGACGACCGCCATGCCGCCGCGCCCGATCTCGCTCTCCACCAGGTATCCGGCGATCTGCTTGCCCTGGAGGTCGGTCGGCCGCCCGGACGGCGGGTCCGCGCCCATCACCGCCCTCCGGCCTCGGGCTGCTCAGCGACGCGGGTCGGCTCGTACGGGACTCCTTCCGCGTCGGCCTCACGTACGGCATCCGGCGGCGCGGTCGGAGCACCCGGTCCCGTGACGACCGCGTACGTCGTCAGACGGCTTCCCTCCGCGTACATCCACCGTCCCGCCGCCTCGTCGAACACCCACACGCACTCCCCGTCGAGCACGACCGCGGCCCGCAGCCCGCGCGTGGCGCGCCGGAAGTCCTCGGCGTTCGCCTCGCCCGAGGCGAGCGCGTCGGCGGCCTGCCGGTAGCTCTCCAGCGCTTCCGCGGTCCGGGTGAGCAGCGGGGCCGGGTCCTCGGTCCGGGCGAGGGGCCGTCCGGCCGTCGGCGGCGGCTGCGGCACCGCCACCAGCAGCCGCCCGTCCACCCACGCGGACCATCCGTTGGCGCACAGGATCTCCCCCCACTCGCCGCGCCGGGACAGCAGCCGCACGGGGAGGAACGCGTCCAGGGGCGTCGTCGGCCGGGACACGTCCGGCTCCTCCCAGGCGGGCAGCCCGTCCTGCGGCACCACATGGGTGGGGCGGAACTCTGCGCCGAACCACTCGGGGTTGCTCATCGGGCCGCCCTACTTCCGCATGATCGCGGGCTCGTGCCGCCGCAGCAGCCGGGAGACCAGCAATCCGAAGAGCACGGACAGGGCCACCAGCATTCCGGCGTTCAGCAGCCAGACCCCGGCGGAGTGGGCGAACAGCGGGTCGTCGGTGAGCGGGCCGGGCACGATCCGGCCGAGGTCGATGGTGGCCGCCGTCGCGCCGAGCGCCCAGCGCGACGGCACGAACCAGGCCAGCTGCTCGATGACCGGCACTCCGTCGAGCTGGAGCAGCGCCCCGCAGAAGACCACTTGCACGATGGCGAGGAGGACCAGCAGCGGCATGGTGACCTCTTCCTTCTTCACCAGGGCGGAGACCAGCAGGCCGAGCATCATCGCGCTGAAGGACAGCAGCGCGATGGCCACCGTGATTTCGAGCAGGGGTGGCAGGAAGACGCCGGTGCCGCCCGGGGCACCGTGCTTCACGCCCAGGAGGCCGACGAGGGTCAGCACCACGGCCTGGGCCACGGTGATGGCGCCCAGGACGACCACCTTGGACATCAGGTAGGCGGAGCGGGACAGCCCGACGGCGCGTTCGCGCTGGTAGATGACCCGTTCCTTGACCAGTTCGCGTACCGCGTTGGCCGCGCCCGTCAGCACACCGCCCACGCACAGGATGAGCAGGGCGTTGATCGCCGTCTCCTGGGTCAGGGCGCTGCCGGCCAGCGCGCGGGCCATGGCGCCCATCACGAACGGCAGCGCGATCATGACGGCGAGGAAGGTGCGGTCGGCACTGAGCGCGGCGGCGTAGCGCCGGATCAGCGTGGAGAGCTGGGAGCCCCAGCTCTGCGCCTTCGGCGGCGGAGCCGGCGGGGCGGCGGGGCCGGGCGGGCCGCCGTCGGGGCCGACGCCGGTGCGGGGCGCGCTCGCCACGTAGGCGCGGTGTTGCGACGAGTCCGCGTACTGCCCGGCCCAGTCGCGGTCCCGCTCGTTCTCGAAGGCTTCGAAGGCCTCCGGCCACTGCTCGAAGCCGAAGAATCCGAGGGTGTCCCCGGGCGGCCCGAAATAGGCGACGCGCCCGCCGGGGGCGAGCACCAGCAGCCGGTCGCAGACGTCGAGGCTGAGCACGCTGTGGGTGACCACGATGACGGTGCGGCCGTCGTCGGCGAGGCCGCGCAGCATGTGCATCACCGAGCGGTCCATGCCGGGGTCGAGGCCGGAGGTCGGTTCGTCGAGGAAGAGCAGCGAGGGTTTGGTCAGGAGCTCCAGCGCGACGGAGACCCGCTTGCGCTGGCCGCCGGAGAGGCTGTGGATGGGCTGGTCGGCGCGCTGGCCGAGGCCCAGTTCCCCGATCACCTCGTCCACTCGCGCCTGCCGCTCCGCCTTGGCGGTGTCCTGCGGGAAGCGGAGTTCGGCGGCGTAGGTGAGGGCGCGGCGCACGGTGAGCTGCGCGTGCAGGATGTCCTCCTGGGGGACGAGTCCGATGCGGCTGCGCAGTTCGGCGTAGTCCCGGTAGAGGTCGCGGCCGTCGTAGAGGACGGTGCCGTGGTCGGCGGGGCGCAGTCCGGTCAGGGCGCCGAGCAGGGTGGATTTGCCGGCGCCGCTGGGGCCGACGACGGCCAGCAGGCATTTCGCGCCGACGGGGAAGGAGACCTGGTCCAGCAGGGTCTTGCGGCCGCGGTCGACGGCGACGGTCAGGTCCCGCACGTCGAGGGAGACCTCGCCGGAGTCGACGTACTCCTGGAGCTGGTCGCCGACGAGGCAGAAGGCCGAGTGGCCGATGCCGACGATGTCGCCCTCGGTGACCCGGGCCCGCTCGACGGGGGCGCCGTTGAGGTAGGTGCCGTTGTGGCTGCCGAGGTCGGTGATCTCGTACGTGCCGTCGGCGAGCGCACGCAGTTCCGCGTGCCGGCGGGAGACGACGAGGTCGTCGAGGATCAGGTCGTTGCCGGGTCCGCGGCCGATCCGTACGGCGGTCCGCGCGGGTAGCGGGTGGATGGAGGTCGGCCGGCGGAAGGTGCCGCTCAGCTCGGGCTCGAAGACCCCCGAGGGCCGGAAGGCGGCGGCGGGGGGCGGCGTGCGGCCGACGAGGACGGCGCGGGGGCCGTCCTCGGCGCTGCCGAAGCGCAGCTCGCTGCCGGGCCCGACGCTCCACTCGTCGATGCGGTGGCCGTCGACCCAGGTTCCGTTGGTGCTGTCCTCGTCCTGGACGGTCCAGTGGTCTCCCTCGGGGCGGAGGATCGCGTGGTGCCAGGAGACGCGGGCGTCGTCGAGGCAGATCTCGCAGAGGGGGTCCCGCCCGACGTGGTAGGTCCGGCCCGGGCTCATGTCGGTGGAGCCCCTGTCGGTTTCCAGGACGAGTTCTGGCGCGGTCGACGCACCGGGGCTCTGGACCATGGACAGATTTTCCCACGAACCGGGCGACCCGGCATAACAGCAGGTCAGCGGCCTGTTATAGGTAATGACAACGGTCTCCGTTGCAGCCTTTGCCGATCTCGCCGCGGTGCGCTTCACTTCACGCGTCGGAACCGAACAAATGGGGGATGCCATGACCGGGCAGGACCATTCGCACGACCACGGCGGGCACGATCACAGCGGGCCCGGCGGTCACGGCCACGGCGTCAGCGCGGACGCGGACCGCCGCTGGCTGGCGATCGCGCTCGCCCTGATCGGCGGCTTCATGGCCGTCGAGGTGGTCATCGGCGTCCTGGCCCATTCGCTGGCTCTGATCTCCGACGCCGCGCACATGCTGACGGACGCCGTCGCGATCGTGCTCGCGCTGATCGCGATGCGGCTCGCGGCGCGTCCCGCGCGGGGCGGCTTCACGTACGGGCTCAAGCGCGCGGAGATACTGTCCGCGCAGGCCAACGGTCTGACCCTGCTGCTGCTGGGCGTCTGGCTGGCGTACGAGTCCGTGGAGCGGCTGATCGATCCGCCGCCGGTGAAGGGCGGGCTGGTGCTGGTGACGGCGCTGGCGGGCATCGTCGTCAACGTGGGCGCGGCCTGGTGCATCTCGAAGGCGAACCGCTCCTCGCTCGCCGTCGAGGGCGCCTACCAGCACATCCTGAACGACCTGTTCGCCTTCATCGGGACGGCGGTGGCCGGTCTGATCGTGCTCACGACCGGTTTCGTGCAGGCCGACTCGATCGCCACGCTCGTGGTGGTGGCGCTGATGTTCAAGGCGGGCTACGGGCTGGTCCGCGAGTCCGGGCGGATCTTCCTGGAGGCCGCTCCGGCCCACGTGGACCCGGACGCGGTCGGCGACCGGCTCGTCGGGCACCCGCCCGTCACCGAGGTGCACGACCTGCACATCTGGACGATCACCTCCGGGCAGGCGGCGCTCTCCGCTCACGTGCTGGTGGAGCCCGCGGGCGACTGCCACGCCGTGCGCCGGGATCTGGAGGCGCTGCTGGAGAAGGAGTACGGGATCACCCACACCACCCTCCAGGTCGACCACGTCCAGGACGTCCTGCTCTCGGTCGGCCGCGCGGGCGAGGAGGCGGGGGCCGGGGATCCGCACTGCGCCGACGCCCACGGGCCGGTGCACCGGCAGGGCCCGCACGCACACTGACGGCCCGACCGCTTCACGGTGTGGCCGCCGGGCATACATGGAGCCATGACGGGACCGAGGACGACCAAGCGCAGCGCCGGCCTGCTCCTGTTCCGCCGCACCGGCCCGGATCCGGACGCCGGGATCGAGGTCCTGCTCGGGCACCTGGGCGGCCCGCTGTGGGCCGGGCGGGACGCGGGGGGCTGGGGAATCCCGAAGGGTGAGTACGCGCCGGACGAGACGCCCCGGGACGCGGCCCGCCGGGAGTTCACCGAGGAGATCGGGCTGCCCCCGCCGGAGGGCGAGTACCTGCCGCTGGGCGAGGTACGGATCTCCGGCGGGAAGCTCGTGACCATCTGGGCGGTGGAGGGAGACCTCGACCCTGCCCTGATGGTGCCCGGGACGTTCCCCATGGAGTGGCCTCCGCACTCCGGACGCGAACAGGAGTTCCCCGAGCTGGACCGGGTGGCCTGGTTCACTCCCCCGACGGCCCGGGACAAGCTGATCACCTCTCAAGTTCCCTTCCTGGAACGGCTGCTGACGCTTCTCCACGGGTCCGACTGAAGGGTTGACCCTCCTTTTACTTGCCAACAAACCGCATCTGCGTGGACATTGCACATATGACGAACGTCGTGCTGGTGGGAACTCTGGACACCAAGGGTGTCGAGTACGGCTGGTTGCGCGAGAGGCTGCTGCGCACCGGCGTCGAAGTGGTACTAGTGGACACCGGGATCATGGGAGAACCCCGGGTGTCCGCGGACGTGCCGCGCGAAGCGGTGGCCCGGGCGGCCGGAACGGAACTGTCGGAACTGCGCACGGCCGCCGACCGGGGCGCGGCCGTGACCACGATGGCCCGGGGCGCCGAGGCGACCCTCTTACGCCTGCACGCCGAGGGCCGGCTGCACGGGGTGCTCGCGATCGGCGGCAGCGGCGGCACCTCCATCGCCACCCGGGCGATGCGGGCGCTGCCGCTGGGCGTGCCGAAGCTGATGGTCTCGTCCATGGCGTCGGGGGACGTGGCCCCGTACGTCGGATCCTCGGACATCACGATGATGTACAGCGTGGTGGACATCGCGGGCCTCAACAGCGTCTCGACCCCGATCCTGGCCAATGCCGTGGAGGCCGTCGCCGGGATGGCCAAGGGATTCGAACGCGCCTCGCTCGACCTCCGCCACCCGCCCCGCCTCGGCGCGGGCCCACGGCCGATCGTCGCGGCGAGCATGGCGGGCGTGACCACGGCCGGTGTGGACGCGGCCCGCGAGCGGCTGACCGAACTCGGCTACGAGGTACTGGTCTTCCACGTCAGCGGTACGGGCGGCCGCACCCTGGAGACCCTCGCCGGGCAGGGAGTCTTCGCGGGCGTGCTGGACCTCACGCTCAGTGAGCTCGCCGACGACCTGTGCGGCGGCATCCTCACCGCCGGCCCGGACCGGCTCAGCGCGGCCGGGCGGGCCGGGATTCCGCAGGTGGTGAGCCTGGGGGCGCTGGACATGGTGAAGTTCGGCCCGCTGGAGACCGTGCCCGAACGGGCCCGCCACCGGCTGGTCCACGTCCACAACCCCTCGATCACGGTGATCCGTACGACCGCCTCCGAATGCGCGGAACTCGGGCGCCGCGTCGCCGCCAAACTCCGCGGGGCGACCGGGCCCACCGCGGTCTGCCTGCCCCTGCGCGGGCTGTCCACCCTCGGAGCACCGGGCGGTCTCTACCACGACCCCGGCGCGGACGGGGCCCTCTTCACCGCGCTGCGCGAGGGATTGCGGGGCAGCGCCGCTCGGCTGTACGACTACGACACCCACATCAACGACCCCGCCTTCGGGCGGGCCGCGGCCGACCGGCTGCACGCCATGATCGGCACGGTGGCCGCCGCGGCCTGACCACCGCACGAGACACGCGGCACGGCGGGAACCAGCCATGGCGCCCTCACGTCCCTGGTGGTGGCCGGTCGGGGGACGACCGGCCGGACACCATCTGGGGGCGGTGACGCCACGGACGGGGAGCGGACGATGAACAGCGACTGGACGGTACCCGGCTACACCGAGGTCCGCGAGCTCGGCGCGGGCGGCAGCGGCCGGGTGGTGCTCGCCGTCCACGCCGCCACGGGCACGGCGGTCGCGGTGAAGTACCTCAGCGACCGGCTGCGCGAGGACCCGGCCTTCGTACAGGAGTTCCGGGCGGAGGCCCGGCTCCTGGGCGGGCTCGGGTCCCCGTACGTGGTGGGCCTGTACGAGTACGTGGAGGCACCGGACGGCGCCGCGATCGTGATGGAACTGGTCGACGGGATCTCCCTGCGCGCGGTGCTGCGGGAGTCCGGGCGGACCGAACCCGAGGCGGCGCTGGTGCTGCTGAAGGGGTCCCTGCTGGGGCTGGCCGCCGCGCACCGGGCGGGGGTGGTGCACCGTGACTACAAGCCGGAGAACGTCCTGGTCGCGGCGGACGGTTCTTCCAAGCTGGTGGACTTCGGGATCGCGGCGGACCGCGGCACGACCCCCGGGGTGGCGGGTACGCCCGCCTACATGGCTCCGGAGCAGTGGCAGGGGCAGCCGGCCTCGCCGACGGCCGACGTGTACGCGGCGACGGCGACCTTCTTCGAGTGCCTGACCGGACGCAAGCCCTACGACGGGGAGAACTTCGCCGAACTCGCCGTCCAGCACATCGAGGCGCCGGTACCCGAGACGGAGGCCCCGGAGGCGGTACGCCCGCTCATCCGGCGGGGTCTGGCCAAGCGGCCGGAGCAACGGCCGGAGAACGCCGAGGCGTTCGTGACGGAGCTGGAGGGCGTGGCGCTGGCCGCGTACGGGCCGCACTGGGAGGAGCGCGGGCAGCGCAAGCTCGCCACACTGGCGGCCCTGCTGCCGTTGCTGTTCCCCTCGGCGGGCTCCGCCGCGGCGGGCACCACGGCGGTGGCCACGACCACGATCGGCGGTTCCTCCGGCTGGGCTCCGGGACGCGGCGGCTGGTTCGCGACGGGGCTGGCGCTGGTGCTGGGGGCGCTGCTGGTGCTCACGACGGACGCGATCGGCGGCACCCCGCCCGGGGCGTCGGCGCTCAGCGCGTTCGCCACGACGAGCGCCGCCCCGCCGGGCACGGCGTCTCCCGCACCGAGTCCGTCCGCGTCGCCGAGCACGTCACCCACGCCGACCCCGACGCCGGCACCCACGCCGACACCGACCCCGAGCCCGACCCCCAGCCATGCGGTGAGCCCCACGCCGAAGCCCACGCCGAAGCCGACGGTGACCTGGCCGCCGACTCCCACCCCGACCCCGTCGCCCACCCCCACCCTGAGGGTGACCAAGGTCGACGTCTCCCTCGATGTGGGCGTCTACCGGGGCGAGGCCACCGTTTCCCTGGCGACCCAGGGCACCGGTCCGGTCACGGTCGTCCTGGAGTGGTTCCTCGGGAGCGAGCCGGGGGACTTCGCCGTGCCGGACGGCACCGACACGGTCGTCGTCCAGGCCGGATCCCCGGGTCCGGTGGTCCAGGGCCACGCGTTCTCCCGAGGGCGCGGCTGTTACGGCGGCGTCCGGGTCACCACCAAGCCGGCCGCCGGGAACCAGTCGGCCTCCGCCTCGAAGATCCTGCCGCGCTGTCAGGAGCCCGTACGATGACCGATCCCCGCGCCCAGCACGCAAACCACGGCAACCAGGACGACGAGTACAGCGCCACCGTCCTCGGCAGCCACTGGTTCACCGGCCCCGCCGGTCCGGAGCCGGTCGTCCCCGACCGGGTCGAGGGTTCGGTGCTGCGGTTCGGGCCGGGGGTGACGGCGGCCATGCCGGCGCCGTTCCCCCTGGTGGCTCCGGCGTCGCCGCGGCGCCGCTCCGGGGGCTGGCGCCGGTACACGCTCGCCGCCGTCGTCCTGGCCGCCGTCCTCGCGTACCTGGGCTGGCAGCGGTTCGGTCCGGCCGTCGAGGTGCGCGACGTGGTGGTCAGCACCGCCCCGCAGGGCCCCGGCTGCGATTCCGCCGCCGATGTGGTGGCCGTCGTACGGACGAACGGGCGCCCGGGCACCTTGACCTACCGGTGGGTCCGCAGCGACGGCTCGCGCTCGGAGGTCCTCAGCGAGCGGGTGCCCAGCGGACGCGAGGAGGCCACCTTGCACCTGCTGTGGACCTTCCAGGGCAGGGGAACCTACCCCGCCCGGGCCGAACTCCAGCTGATCTCGCCCGCGCCGCGCGCGGCCGCGGTGGAATTCACCTACCGCTGCCGGCCCTGACTCCGCATGGATGCACGTCCGCGGGGGAGGCCCGCAGCCCCATCGGGGAGAGGCTGCGGGCCATTTCACCGTCCCCCGCCGCAACCGGGGAAACGGAGCTCAGAACCGCGCGTGAGCGGTGATGTCCGCCTCGAACGCGCCGGTCATCGCGGGGGTGACCGTCGGCCGGCACTGCGCGACGGCGGCCAGGTAGTCCGCCGTGGTCGCCCCCAGCTGCGCGGCGGCGGCGCCCCGCGCGCCCACCGCCTCCAGGTCCCGCTCGAAGGACACCTGCGCCGCGATGCGCGCCGCGTGCTCGATGTCGGCGGGGGTGAACAGCTCGGTCGCCGCCACCAGCGCCGCTACGTCGACATCCGCGCGCCCGGCCGTGTAACGCGACCAGATCGCGGCGCGGGCCCCGGCGTCCGGGGTGCCGATCGGGATCAGGTAGTCGAAGCGTCCCGGCCGCAGGAAGGCCGGGTCGAGGGAGCGGATGGAGTTGGTGGCGCACACCAGTAGCCGCTCGTCGCCCTCCCGGAAGCCGGGTATCAGCTTGAGCAGCTCGTTGGTGACCCCGTGGATCCCGCCGGGCTGGGCGGGCTCGGTGCGTACGGGGGCGATCTCCTCGACCTCGTCGATGAAGACGAGGACGCGCTCCAGCTCGGCGATCCGGGAGAAGGCGTCGCGCAGCGCGGTGGCCAGGTTGCCCTCGTCCGCGAGGCGGGAGGGCAGCAGTTCCACGAAGGGCCAGCCGAGCCGGGAGGCGATGGCGCGGGCGAAGGTGGTCTTGCCGGTGCCGGGCGGTCCGAAGAGGGTGATGGCGCGCGGCGGGCGCACGCCGTGCGAGGCGGCCCGCTCGGGTTCGGCGAGCGGCAGCACCACGCGCCGCTCGATGAGGTCCTTCTCCTTCTCCATGCCGGCGACCTTGGCCCACAGGTCGTTGGGCAGGAAGCGCCCGCCGAGGTCGTCGAGGAGGCCGGCCGCCGGGCCGTGCAGCGGCTCGGTCTTCTCGAAGTAGGCGACGGCGGGCTGCCGGGTGTAGCCGGCGTTGAGGAGGCCCTCGCCGAGCAGGTCCTCCTCGGGCAGGACGTAGGCGATCCGCCCGACGCGGGCGGCGATGAGCCGCCGCTCCAGCTCGACGAGCAGGGCGCTGGCCAGGCCCCGGCCGCGCCATCCGGCGGCGATGGCGATGCGCATCACCCAGGCCCGCTCGCCGGTGACGCAGGCGAGGGCGGCGCCGATCGGGACGCCCTGGTGGACGGCGACCACGCAGGGCTGCCGGTCGGTGAGAGCGCTGATGCACTCGGCAAGGGAGAAGACGGACTCCTGGCCGAGTTCGGCCGTGGTGTCGATCAGATGGACCACAGCTGCGAGATCGCTCTCGCGGTAGTCGTGGATGAGCCAGTTCACCGGGTACCGCCCCTCGTTCGTACTCCTGCGGCGAGGCTAGGGGCGGCCGGGCCCGGCGATCACGCTCCGCCGTGCACAACAGCCGGTCCGGAAACCGGCCGTGTCGTCCATAGACTGGTGTCTTCCGCCCGAACACACAGCCGAGGATCCGCGCGCCTTCATGCCTTCCGACATACCTGCCGTCATACCTGCCGTCATACCTGCCGTCCGACCTCGGCCCCTCGTGTGGCTCGTCCCCGTCCTGTGGACCCTGGCGCTCGGCCTGTGGGGGCTCTCCCGGCAGGACAGCGTGTGGCGGGACGAGGCCGCGACCTGGCAGGTGGCCGGGCGGTCACCGGGCGAGATCTGGGCGATGCTCGGTAACGTCGACGCCGTCCACGGGCTGTACTACCTGCTGATGCACGGACTCTTCGAGGTGTTCGGCGCGAGTACGACGACCCTGCGGCTGCCCTCCGTACTGGCGGTGGCGGGCGCCGCGGCGTGCGTGGCGCTGATCGGACGGCGCCTGGCCGGCTTCTGGGCCGGGCTGGGCGGCGGACTGGCCCTCGGTCTGCTGCCGGCCGTGCAGTTCTACCTCCAGGAGGGCCGCCCGTACGCGCTGGTCGCCGCCGGGGCCGGGCTGTCGACGCTGCTGCTGGTGTCGCTGGTGTCGCGCGAGCCCGACCGGCCCGGCCCGCGGGCCTGGCCGCGCTGGACGGCGTACGGGCTGACCGTGCTGGTCTGCGCCCTGCTGAACTGGCTGTCGCTGCTGATCCTGCCCGCGCACGCCGCCACCCTGTGGTGGGTCCGGGCCGGGCGCGGGCTGTGGCTGCGCTGGGCGGCGTACGGCGCGGGCGCGGTGGCGGGGGCGCTGCCGCTGATCCTGTTCAGCCGGGGCCAGTCCGGTCAGGTGTCGTGGATACCACCGCTGACCTGGCACATGCTGATCGGTCCGGGCATCCTGCTGGCCATCGGCGCCCTGGGGAGTGTCCTCGAAGTAGCGCCGTCCGCCCGGAGGGCGGGCCCGGAGGGGGCTGGTGCGTGCGATCGCAAGGCGGAGGAGGAAGTCCATGCGGAGCATCGGCGACCGACGACAACGCGGCGAGCGTGCGGGCCAGACCCCTCCGGGCAGGCGGGACTTCGCGGACCCGACCCAGGGGCGTGGGCGGACCGGCCGGGGCGGGGACGGCTCTCGGTGGCGGCCGTCGGGCTGCCGCTGCTGGCGGTTCCGCAGCTCGGGCTGATCGGGCTGTCGCTGGTGCAGCCGCTGTTCCTGGACCGGTACGTGCTGTTCAGTATGCTGGGTCTGGCGCTGCTGGTCGGCGGGGCTCTGGGCACGGCCGTACGGGCCGCCGCGCCCCGGTTCCCGCGGGCGTCGGGCCTGGTCGTGCCGGGCGTGGTCGGGGTCGCGGTGCTGGCCCTGCTGCCGGTGGAGCTGGGCAAGCGGGCCCCGGCCAGCCGGGTCGACGACGTGCTGGCGGTGGCCGGCGAGGTGGGCCGGCTGAAGCGGGACGGGGACGCGGTGCTCTTCGTACCGGCCGCGCGGCGGGACACGGCCCTGGTGTCGCCCGGGGCCTTCGCTGGCCTGGCGGACGTGGCGCTGGCGCGGGGTCCGGTGGCTTCCGCGACCCTCAAGGGCGAGGAGGCGGAACCGGCGCGGATCCGCGCGGCCCTGCTGGAGCGGCGGCGGGTGCTGCTGGTGACGGACTCGGCGCGGGTCGCCAAGCCCCCGGGCGCGGAGCGGGACAAGGTGAAGGCCGCGGTCCTGCGCGAGCACTTCACGGTGGTGGAGGACAGGCAGCTCCGGGGCCGGCGGGTGACGGTGTACGAGCGGCGCTGAATCGGCTGTCCGCTGAGTCGGCTTTGCCCTGAGTCTGCTTTCACAGCCGACTCAGGCTTTCACAGTCGATTCACATGGAATCCCGGGCTCCGGACACAGGTTCGCCGGGGAGGCTCGGTGCATGATCCAACGCATCCTGCCCCGAGCGTCCCGGATCCTGCTCGCGCTGGCCGCCATGGCCGCGCTGCTGAGCGTGGACGTGCCGGACGCCGCCGCCGTGAGGGCCGCGCCCGGCGCTGCCGCGGACAGGGTGGGCCCGCTCTTCGCGGGCGCTCTGGACGGCGGGCACTTCTGCACGGCGGCCGTGGTGCGAGGCGCCGGGCGCGACGTGATCGCCACCGCCGCGCACTGCCTGGACAGCCCCGACACGGCGCGCTTCGTACCCGGCTACCGGGACGGCGGGGCTCCGTACGGCGTGTGGCGGCTGACCGGGGTGTACATCGACCCGGGCTGGACGGAGCGCGAGGACCCCGACGTCGACATCGCGTTCGCGACCGTCACCCCGCAGGGCGGGGACACGGCGGCCCTCGAAGACCTCGTGGGCGCCTTCCCGGTCGCCACCGGGCCGCAGCCGGACGACGTCACGGTGACGGTGCTCGGCTACCCGAGCAGCCTGGACACCCCCTTGCTCTGCTCCAACGCCACCAGCCTCTTCTCGGCCACCCAGCGCCGGATCGGCTGCCCCGACCTCAGCGGCGGCACCAGCGGCAGCCCCTGGCTGGCGGACGGCGCGCTGGCGGGGGTGCTCGGCGGTCACGAGGGCGGCGGCACGGTCCCGGACGTCTCGTACAGCGCGGTGATGGGCGAGCGGGCGCTGGAGCTGTACCGGGCGGCGGCGGGTCTCTGACCGACCCTCAGTCCGCCAGCGCGGCGGGCGCCTCGAACCAGGTCGGCTCGTCCCGCAGGGCGCGGTGGACGCGGTCCAGGGCGAACGGCTCCAGCGGCGGCAGGGCGTCCAGCTCGAACCAGGCCGCCTCCAGCAGTTCCTGGTCGTGGGGCCGCGCCTCGCCGCCGGTGGCCCGGCAGCGGAAGGTGATGTCCTGGAACTGGCAGACGTCGCCGTTCGGGTAGGTGATCGGCTCCAGCATCTGCACGAGGACGACCCGCTCGGGCACGCACCGCACCGCGGTCTCCTCGTACACCTCGCGCACGGCCGTCTCGGCGGGCTGCTCCCCCGGCTCGGCTATTCCGCCGATCAGCGACCACTGTCCGGTGTCGGCCCGCCGGCCGAGCAGCACCCGGCCGCCGTCGTCGAAGACCACGGCGGTGACGCCGGGAAGCAGCAGCAGCTGCTGCCCGGCGCCGGCCCGGATCGCGCGGATGAAATCAGGTGTGGTCATGGCTCGACCTTACGAGTGCGGTGGGCGGCGATGGTCGTCATACGGCCCTGCGGGCGCGAATCCGGCGGGTCGCCGCCGCCCCGAACCCCGCGGCGGCGACCACGAGCAGGGCGTATTCGGGCAGCGGGCCGAGCCGGGTGGCCGGGGTCCGCGTGGAGCGCAGCGGGATCTCGGCCACCAGCGCGTCGGCGGTGAACATCTTCGTCCGCTGGACGATCGAGCCGTCGGGCCGGATGACGGCGCTGACCCCGCTGGTGACGGGGACGAGGACGGTCCGGCTGTGCTCGACCGCGCGGATCTGGTCCATGGCGAGCTGCTGGTAGGTCATCTGGGTCCGGCCGAAGGTGGCGTTGTTGCTGGGCACCGCGATGACCTGGGCCCCTGCCCGGACGGTGGAGCGGACGGCGTCGTCGAAGGCGGCCTCGTAACAGGTCACCATGCCGATCCCGCTGCCGGACATGTCGAACACCCCGGGCTCCTTGCCGGGGCCGAAGTCGCGGCGCACCCGGTCCACGTCGGCGCTGAAGATCCGGACGAAGGACCGCATCGGGATGCGCTCGCCGAAGGGCTGGATCTTGCGCTTGTCGTAGGTGTCGGTGGGGCCCTTGACCGGGTCCCACAGGATCATCGTGTTGCGCAGGGGGCCGGTCGCCGGGGCCAGTACGGAGCCGATCGCGACGGGCACGCCGATCCTCTTGACCGCCTGGTCGATGACGGCGTAGGCGTCGGGCTCGGTGTACGGGTC
The DNA here is from genome assembly GCF_053591315.1 of Streptomyces sp. NPDC003042. Lineage (NCBI taxonomy): Bacteria > Bacillati > Actinomycetota > Actinomycetes > Kitasatosporales > Streptomycetaceae > Streptomyces > Streptomyces sp. NPDC003042. The sequence continues at coordinate 27,349 of NZ_JBSFTP010000032.1, read as the reverse complement.
GATGTCGGAGGAGTTCTCCGGCCACAGGACGAAGTCGGGCTTCGGGACGCGGCCGGCCTCGACGTCCTGGGCCAGCTCGATGGTGCGGTTGGCGTGGTTGTCCAGGACCTGGCGGCGCTGGGCGTTGAAGTCGAAGCCGGCGCGCGGCACGTTGCCCTGGATGACGGCGGCCACGGCGGTGCCGTCCTCGGCCGCGTCGGAGACCAGCGGCCGGGCGGCGAGGGCCACCCCGAGCGGCGCGGCGACGGTGAGCGCGGCGAGGGCGGCGGTGGTCCGGCGGGGGTGGGCGCGGGCGACGCGCAGGGCCTCGTAGAGGCCGAATCCGCACAGGGCGACGGCGAAGGAGAGCAGCGGGGTGCCGCCGAGCGCGGCGAGCGGTACGAAGAGGCCTTCGGCCTGGCCGAAGGCGAGCTTGCCCCACGGGAAGCCGCCGAAGGGGGCCCGGGCCCGCAGGGCCTCGTCCGCGACCCAGACGGCGGCGGCCCACAGCGGCCAGCCGGGGAGGCGGCTGACGAGGGCGATGCCGAGGCCGCCGAGGCCGATGAGGAGGGCTTCGAGGGTGACCAGGGCGACCCACGGCACGGGGCCGACGCCCTCGCTGGTCCAGATGAGCAGCGGCAGCAGGTAGCCGAGCCCGAAGAGGAAGCCGAGGCCGAATCCGGCGCGGGCACGGCGGCCGCGCACGCATCCGGCCAGCAGGGCGAGGGCGAACGGGGCCAGCCACCACAGGGGGCGGGGCGGGAAGCTGACGTAGAGCAGCACCCCGGCGAGGGCGGCGAGCACGGCCCGCACGAGCCAGGCGGCCTTGCGCTGCGGCTGGGGCTGCGGCCGCTGCGCGGGCGCGGCTTCCGGTTTCGCGACAGGGGGCGCCGTCGTGGTCGCCGCGCTGCCGGCGGGCGACGGCGAAGGGTCGTTCTCGGCGTCGCGGGTGACACTACTCATCTGGCGGAGTGTACGTCCCCTCGTGCCAAGGACCGGTAAGGCCCCGTCGCCCCGCGGGCGACTCAGCGGGCGAGGGACCGCAGATGGGTGCGGATGACGCGGACGGCGTCTTCGGCGTCGTCGACGGTGACCGTGAAGAGCTTTCCGTCGCCCAGCCGCAGCTGCACTCCCTCGCCGCGGCGGACGATGATCGCGGTGCCCTTCTCCGGGCGCCAGCGGTAGCCCCAGCCGCCCCACTGCTGCGGGGTGATCCGGGGGACGAACTCGGCGGAGGTCACCTCGGCGAGCCGGATCTTGCGGCGCGGCAGTCCGATGTGGCCGCAGCGCACTTCGAGTGCCTCGGAGTCGACGGTGACGGCGACGTACACGAAGGCGATGGTGCCGTAGAGGATGAGCAGTCCCGCCGCGAGGCAGCCGATCACCGACATGAGCAGCGGCACGATTCCGGAGTTCCAGGGGCTGCCCACGGCGAGCTGGATGCCGAGCGCCAGACAGCCCGCACCGGCTGCGGCGAGCAGCCACTGTGCGCGGTTGGAGGCCCGGCCCGTCCAGAGCGGACCCGGGGGGTGAGCCGTCATGTGTAGCAGCGTACTCAGCTTCGGCAGGTGCGCCACCACCTCTCGCCCACACGGTGCAACACGCCCCTGACCTCCCCTGACCGGACCTGACCGGCTCTGGCCTCAGGGAAGCAGGCTGACCAGGGCGTCGCGCAGGGCAGGGCGGCGCACCGTCATGAACCGGTGCAGGGTCCGGGAGGCGAGGGCGACGCGCTGCGCGCTGCGGCGGCGCTCGCCGTCGTACGCGCGCAGCGCGGCGGGGAGCCCAGACCGCCCGTGGGCGGCGACGGTCCGGGTGAGGGCCTCGGCGTCGAGGAGGGCGGTGCACGCGCCCTGGCCGAGGTTGGGGGTCATGGCGTGGGCCGCGTCCCCGACGAGGGCGATCCGGCCGCCGGTGACGAAGGTGGGCAGCGCCGGGTGGAGGTGGCGCATCTCGTACCGGATCCAGGTGGCGGGGTCGGTGGCGGCGAGCACCCGCGGGATCGGGTCGTGCCAGTCGGCGAAGGCGGCCCGCAGTTCCTCGGCGGTGGTGGCCTCGGGGACGGTGGCGTACCAGTTGGTGCGGCCCGGCTCGACGGGGGTCATGCCGAAGAAGCGGCCCTTGCCCCAGGTCTCGCCGTACGTCCCGGTCTCGAAGCCGGCGATGCCGATCCAGGCGACCGTGCCGAGGGCGCGCACACCGCTGCCGGCGGTGAAGTGGGCGGTGCGGACGGCGCTGTGGATGCCGTCGGCGCCGACGACGAGATCGGCGTCGAGCGCGCGGGGGTCGGTCAGGGGCTGCCCGTACGAGATGGCCGCGCCGCCGAGCCGGTCCAGCTCGGTGAGCAGCGCGTCGAGGAGGTGGGGCCGGGAGATGAGGAGTTCGGGGCGGCCGGCCTTGCGCTCGATGCGCTCCAGGGGGAGGGAGGCGAGCACGGTGCCGTCGGGGCGGCGGATCCGGGCGCCGCGGTACGGGACCGCCCGCGCCCGCAGCGCCGGGCCGAGGCCGAGCCGGTCGAGCGCGGACTGGGCGGTGGGGTGGATGCCGAAGGCCGTGCCGTAGCGCTCGGGCGCGGCCCGCCGCTCCAGTACGGTCACGGCCCAGCCCGCGCGGAGCAGTCCGACGGCGGTGGCGAGACCGCCGACGCCCGCGCCGACGACGACGGCCTCACCGGTGTCGCTGCTCTTCGCCCTGCTCGTCATGGCATGTCCCTCGATCCGTCGAACCGGAAACTGGAGCACCACGTCCGTGGTACCCCACCTGTGGTACCACGGGCGTGGTTATCCTGTCCAGGTGAATCGTGACCGGAAGGACCGGCTGCGCGACGCGGCCGTGGCGGTACTGGCCGAGGCGGGCGGGCGCGGGCTGACGCACCGGGCCGTGGACGCCGAGGCGGCCGTGCCGCTGGGCACCGCCAAGAACTACTTCCCGAGCCGCGACGCGCTGCTGCGGGCCGTCGCCGAGCGCTGCCTGGAGCAGTACCGGGCGCTGGCCGCCGACCTCGCGCAGGCCGGACCGGGGCCTTCCGACCGGGCGGGACTGGCGGCGTTGCTGGCGGGACTGCTGCGCGATGTGGCCGGGCCCGGGCGGCCACGCGTACTGGCCTACCTGGAGCTCCAGACGGAGGCGGCCCGCAGGCCGTGGCTGGCCGCGCTCCTGGACCCGATCGGGGCCTCGGACTTCGCGGCGCACCGGTACCTGCTGGCGGCGGCCGGACTCCCGGCCGGACCGGAGCGGGCCCGCGCCGTGACCCTGGCCCTGCACGGCGCGATCCCGCACCTGCTGGCCGGCGCCCCCGGCACGCTGGCCGCGGCCGGCCTGGACGACCTGGACGGCTTCGCGCGCGGGGTACTGGCCGCCGTATGCCCCGAGGAGGAGCGGTGACCAGCCGCATCGAGCGCCCCGACCGGGCCGACCGCGTCGAGCGGGCCGTCGGGGCCGTCCTGGGCTCGGCGGCGGGCGACGCGCTGGGCGCCCCGTACGAGTTCGGCCCGGCGGGGGAACTGGCCGCGCGGGGCAGGGAGATGTGCGCGGGAGGCGGCTGGGATCCCGGCGAGGCCACCGACGACACGCAGATGGCGGTCCTGCTCGGCGAGTCCCTGCTGGAGCGGGGCGGCCTCGAACTCCCGGACGTCTTCGGCCGGTTCCAGCGCTGGGCGGGCGGGCAGCCCAAGGACATCGGCCTCCAGACCGAGGACGTCCTGACCAACGGCCTGCCCTGGGATCAGGCCGCCGCCCTGCACTTCCAGGTCAACGCGCGGGCGGCGGGCAACGGTTCCCTGATGCGGGCCGCCACTTCGGCGGTGTACTTCGCCCCCGCCGGGCGGGAGGCCACGATGGACGCCGCCCGGCGGATCGCGGCGCTCACCCACGGCGACCGGGCCGCCTGGGAGGGCACCGCCGTCCTGCACGAGCTCGTCCGGGTCGCCCTGGACGGCCGGGATCCCCTCTCCGCACTGCCCGACACCCTCGACGCCGTGCACCCGGACCACCGCGAGCGGTACGCCCGCGTGCTCGACCCGGGCTGGCACCCGGACCTGGCCACCGAGTTCAACGGGGCGGTGTGGCCCTGCCTCGGCTCGGCGGTGTGGGCGCTGCGGACGACCACCGGTTTCGCGCAGGCCGTACGCTCCGCCGTCGATCTGGGCGGGGACACCGACACGGTCGCCGCGGTGACCGGAACCCTGGCCGGCGCGGTGTACGGACAGGCGGCGATCCCGGAGCACTGGACGGGGCCCCTGCACGTGCCGCTGCCCGGCTTCGGGGGCCGGGTGCTGGACGCGGAGGCGCTGCGCGCGCTGGCGCGGCGGCTCGCGGCCACCACCGGCTGAGCCGTGGGCCGCCGGAGAGCGCGCCGCGCGGTCAGCCGCAGCCGCAGCCCCCACAGCCCCCGCCGCAGCTACCGCCGCCGCTCCCGCCGCCGCAGCCCCCGGCGTTGTCGGCGCGCCGCTGGTCCGTCTCCCGCGACGCCTTGGTGCCGCCCGGCGATCGGGTCTGGCGCGTCGTGCCGTACCACCCGGCGCCCCGCTCCCGCCGCCGCCGAAGGGTGTCGCGGTGGGAGGTCCCGGCCGGGTTCCACTGGTCGAGCCCGTGCCGGCGGCGCGGCAGCAGCGGGGCCGCCGTGAGGGAGGAGGCGATGCCGGCCCCGGCTCCGTGGACGGCGTACTCGACGACGATCTCGGCGCCCTCCCGCGGTACTCCGTAGAGCACGGCCTCGAAGGGCTCGCTGGAGGCGTCTATGTCGTGAAGTCTCCGCTGGATCTGCCCGTCCGCTCCGGCCGCCAGCAGCCGCACCCCGCCGCGCGTGTCCCGTTCCCCGGCCGCGTAGGCGACCAGGGGCCGCCCGGCCGTCTCGTCGGCGTCCGGGTACAGCCAGAAGTGGCCGGACGGGGAGACCCGTATGCCGACGATAAGGGCGGGCTGCGGTGCGTCGTGCAGCCGGCGCGCGGCCAGATCGGCGGCCCAGCCCGAGCCGAGCAGGGTGGTCCCGAGCACCAGCGGGGGCAGCGCGAACCCCTGCTGGCCGACGGCGTCGTACGGGGCGGCGGCGCCCGCGCCGAGGTCCTGGACGAGGGCGTCGAGGAGGATGCCGGCGCCGGCCAGGCACAGGAAGGCGCCGAGCAGCATCCGTGCGACGCCGCGGCGCCCGTGCCCGACGGGAAGCGGCTCGGGCAGCGGGAAGCGGGCCGTCCCGGCGGCGGCGAGGGCCAGGCTCGCCTGCCGACGGCGGGCCCGCAGCCGTACGAGCGACCCCGCGAGCGCCCCCAGGGACAGGAGGCACACGAGGGCGAGACCGATCCGGCCCTGCGGGTCGGAGGCGGGGCGCTCGGGCAGCGCCACGGCCGCCTCCACGGCGAGCAGTGCGGCGGACGCCACGGTCGGCCCCGGCAGGTACCGGTACCAGAGGGGCAGGGCCACCAGCAGCACGGTCGCGGGATAGGCCCGCCACTGCGTGCCCACCGGCTCGATCGGCCCCTCGGTCCATGAGGTCAGCAGGAGTGCGGCGGCCACCAGGACGCCGAGCACCCAACTCCCGGCGGCGGGGGCGAAGAAGAGCGGTGAATGGGCCTTGAGCCAGCGCTCGGCCGCGGCAACGCCCCATCTCCGTACGTCACTTGTGGGGATCACCCCGGTGGGCAGGTGCTTGGCGTAGGCGTTCACGGCCCCAGTATGCGAGCGCGCCCGGCGCCGTGGAACAGAAGACCCGGCCCCGTCGCATCAGTGCCGGTCAGCGCGGGTCAGCGTTCGGCGCGGTCGGGCTGTCGAGCGGCGTCGGGGTAGGCCTCGGGAAGCAGTTCGGTGACCGGCTACGCGGGCCACGGCGGCGACGGTGTGCTGTTCGCCGTAGCAGCGGGCGCGGGCGAGTTCGGTGGCGGCCACGACGAGGGCGTGGTCCTCGGGGGTCAGCGCGCGACGACGGCGTTCTGCTCGAGGCCGGCGAGCAGCCGTCCTTCGGCGTAGCGGAGCGCGGCGGCCGGCAGTTCGCCCGTCTGCCCGCTGAGCAGTACGGTCAGCCCGCCGGTGCGGGGCAGGCCCGGCTCGGGGCGGGCGCCGAAGCGGCGCAGGGCCTGTACGGCGACGGCCTCGGCCGAGCCGTGGAAGGTGGGCTCCGCTCCCCCGGTCCGTACGGCGAGGGCGGCCCGGATGGGGGCCTCGACCAGTTCGTAGTGCGTACAGCCCAGCACCACGTCCGTGACATCGGGCGGGGTCAGCGCGGCGGCGGCGGCCACGGCGGCTACGACGGCCGCCTCGTCCGCTGCCTCGACGGCGTCGGCGAGGCCCGGACAGGGCACCTCGGTGACGCGGATCCCCGCGGCGAAGTCGCGGATCAGTGCGCGCTGGTACGGGCTGCCGGTGGTGGCGGGGGTGGCCCAGATCGCCACGCGCCCGCCGCCCGCCGCGGCGGGCTTGATCGCCGGGACCGTGCCGATGACCGGGATGGCGGGCTCCAGCTCGGCCCGCAGGGTGTCCAGGGCGTGCACGGAGGCGGTGTTGCAGGCCACGATCAGCACGTCGGGGCGGTGCGCGGCGGCGGCACGGGCGACGTCACGGGCCCGCTCGGTGAGGTCCGCGGGGGTACGCGGCCCCCAGGGCATGCCGTCGGGGTCGCAGGACACGACCAAGTCGGCGTCCGGCCGCAGCCGACGCGTCGCGGCGGCCGCCGCGAGGAGGCCGATTCCCGAGTCCATGAGTGCGATCTTCACCCGGTCACCTTAGTCGACCGGGTCGACGCACGGGGTCGGCCCCGCCCGACCCGACCGGTCCGCCCCCCATACGGGCCGGACCCGGCCCCGCCCGGTTGCGCGACATGCCGCGCCGGGTTCGGGACACTGCGGGGCATGGGCCTCCTCCTCGTCACCACCTGCCTCTCCCTCACCGCCTGGCTCTGGCTCACCCTCGCCCAGGGCATGTTCTGGCGCACCGACGTCCGCCTCCCGCCGCGCACCGCCCCGGCCCACTGGCCCTCCGTCGCCATCGTCGTCCCGGCCCGGGACGAGGCCGAGGTGCTCCCCCGCAGCCTGCCGTCCCTCCTCGCCCAGGACTATCCGGGCGCGGCCGAGATCGTCCTGGTCGACGACGGCAGTACGGACGGCACCGCCGCCCTCGCCCTGCGGCTGGCCGCCGAGCACCCCGGGCTGCCCCTGACCGTCGTCACCCCCGGCGATCCCGCCGCGGGCTGGACCGGCAAGCTGTGGGCACTGCGCCACGGCATCGCCCATGTCCGCGGCGCCCACTCCGCCGAGCCGGACTACCTCCTGCTCACCGACGCCGACATCGCCCACGCGAGCGACAGCCTGCGCGAACTGGTCTCCGCCGCGACCAGTGCCCGGCTCGACCTGGTCTCCCTGATGGCCCGCCTGCGCGTCGCCAGTCCGTGGGAGCGGCTCGTCGTACCGGCCTTCGTCTACTTCTTCGCCCAGCTGTACCCCTTCCGACGGATCAACCGTCCCACCGGCCGGACGGCCGCGGCCGCCGGCGGCTGCGTACTGCTGCGCACCGAGGCCGCTGTCCGCGCCGGGGTTCCCGACTCCATCCGGCAGGCCGTCATCGACGACGTGGCCCTCGCCCGCGCCGTCCGGCGCTCGGGCGGGCGGATCTGGCTCGGGCTGGCGGAGCGGGTGGACAGCGTGCGCCCGTACCCCGCCTTGAAGGATCTGTGGCAGATGGTCTCGCGCAGTGCGTACGCCCAACTGCGCCACCAGCCGCTGCTGCTCGCCGGGACGGTGGCGGGGCTGGTCCTGGTCTATCTCGTCCCTCCGGCCGCGCTCCTCGCGGGGCTCGCCGCCGGACACCCGGCGCTCGCCTGGGCCGGAGGGCTGGCGTGGCTGCTGATGGCCGGCACCTACCTGCCGACGCTCCGCTTCTACCGCCAGCCGGTCCTCCTGGCCCCGCTGCTGCCGTTCACCGCGCTGCTCTATCTCCTGATGACCGTCGACTCGGCCGTGCGGCACTACCAGGGGCGCGGCGCCGCCTGGAAGGGCCGCACCTATGCCCGGCCCAGCGATGCCTGAAACGGCCGGGGCACCGGGGCTGAAAGGCCGTCATCCGAGGTCACCGCGTTGTGACGCTGCGTCAGCCCCAGATAGGTGCAACACCCAACCGGTGAGCACGAGTAGGAACAAGGCGGGATGCAAGTGGCGAATCGTGCACGTGAACGTCAAGTGAAAGCTGTGGCGCTGACCTGCGAATATGCAGGTCAGCGCGGTGTTGACGGAACCTCGCTATGGACCCGGTGAAGTCGTGGGCTTAACTTAGGTCCCATGACCTCCCCCCGCTCCACTTATGGCGGCGGTTACTACTCCGCGCCCTCCTTCACGGACACCCCCATCTACGACTCTCTCGTCGCCGAACGCGGGACTCCGCAGATCGCCCCGATCCGCGTCCCCGCCGCCTACGACACCCCGAGCGCCGGTTACTCGAGCGGTGGTTTCCTGCCGGCCCTCGCCTCCTCCATGCCCGCCCTGCCCCCCGCGATGCCGCAGCAACAGGCTCCGTCGTACGGGTACCAGTACCAGCAGCAGGCGCCGCAGCAGCAGATGCCCATGCCGCTGCAGCACGCGCCCGCGCCGTACATCCCGCAGCAGCAGCCGGTCGCGGCCCGCGGTGGGTACGTACCGCAGCCCCAGCCGCAGCAGCCCCGTCCGGTCGCCACGGCGACCGGATACGAGGCCATGCGCCCGGCGGCGCCGCGCCCGATGCCGACTCCGGCGCAGGTCCCCTCGTACGAGGACCCGTACGGCCGCCCGTACCAGGGACGCGGCTACTGAGGCGCGGCCCGCGCGGCGGCGCCGGGGAGGCAGGCCGCTGAGCCCTGCGCGAAACGCCTGGGCCGGTGACGGGGGCGGCTGGCAGGATTGCCCCCATGTCGAACGCGTATGTCCAGTCGCTCCACGTCCATCCCGTCAAGTCGGTGGCGGGGACCGCTCCCGACGAGGTGGCCGTGGAGCCCTGGGGTCTGTCCGGGGACCGGCGCTGGGCAGTGATCGACTCGGAGGGCGCGGTGCTCACGCAGCGCCGGCACGCGCGCCTCGCGCTGGCCTCGGCCCGTCCGCTGGAGGGCGGCCGGGTCGCACTGTCAGCACCGGGCATGGCGGATCTGGTCGTCGAGGTACCGCAGCCCGGCCCGTTGGAGCCGGCGCTCCTGTTCGGCAAGAAGGTCGAGACCGTGGTCGCGGGGGCCGCCGCGGCCGAGTGGTTCAGCACCTACCTGGGCGAGCCCGCCCGGCTGGTGCACCTGGACGATCCGGCCGTACGCCGGCCCGTGGACCCGAAGTACGCGCTGCCCGGTGAGACCGTGAGCCTCGCCGACGCCTACCCGCTGCTGCTGACGACCCTCGCCTCGCTGGACGCCCTCAACGCGCTCATCGCCCAGGGTGACCATCCGCGGGAGGGGCCGCTGCCCATGAACCGGTTCCGCCCCAGTGTGGTGGTCGCGGGACCGGGCGTGGAGGCGTGGGCGGAGGACGGCTGGCGGCGCATCGCGATCGGCGACGCCGTCTTCCGGGGCGTGCGCGAGTGCGGGCGCTGCATCGTCACCACCACCGACCAGACGACGGCGGAGCGCGGCCGGGAGCCGCTGCTGACCCTGGCCCGGCACCGGCGGATCGGGAAGTCGCTGGCCTTCGGGCGGCAGCTGGTTCCCGTACGCCTGGGCACGGTGCGGGTCGGTGACGAGGTCCACGTCCTGGAATGAACCCGCCTGGAGTGATGCCGCGCCGCCCGGATCAGCCGACCGGAATGACACCTTCGAGGGGCTCCGCGCCCCGACTGGAACCAACCGCCCCGACCAGGCCGTTGGATCAGTCAGGACAGGTGAGCACCGTGAGGCGGGCGGGAAGCCTGGACGCGCAGGCAGACGGAGACTGGCGGAAGCAGGGGGGCCGCACCGTGTGGACAGCAATGGGAGTGTGGCGTTGGCGGCGCAATCCGCTGCGCCGGCCGACCGATCTCTTCGAGGCTTGGGTGGCGTTCGCCGCCCTGGCGTGCGTGCTGGTGGTGGCTCCGGCCGTCGGCTGGGTCGCGGGGCTGCGGGTGGACGACACCTTGCAGCGGGCCGCGCTGGAGCAGCGGCACGAGCGGTACCTCGTCCCGGCCGTGGTCGTCCGGCCGGCCGCGGGCCAGGTCGCCGGTGCGGCGACCGACGCGTCGGCGCAGCGGCAGACGCCCGAGCGGACCCACATCGTGGCCGCGTGGACCGCGCCGGACGGCAGCAGCCATCAGGGGACGGTTCCCGCGGCGGAGGAACCGCCGCGGCCCGGCGACCGGTTCCGGATATGGACCGACACGCGGGGCCGGTTGGTGGGGCAGCCGCTCGACCCGTCCGCCGCGTCCTTCCACGCGGGGGTGGCCGGCCTGGCCGCCGCCCTCACGGCGGCAGCGCTGGCGGAGACGATGCGGCGGCTGGTCGTACGCCGGCTCATGCATCGGCGGTACCTCCGTCTGGACCGCGCCTGGGCGGCGGCCGGGCCGGACTGGGGCCGGGCGGGCGCGGGCAGCTGACCTGGCAACTCGCGGGCCCTGCGCGCGCTACGGTGGAGCGCAGGCCGGTTCGGTCGCTTCAGCCGCTGTGAACGGTTCCGGTCACGTCGGCCGCTTCGGCAGCGCGAGTACGAGGGTGGGGGCACGACAGCACCATGGCTCAGGGCACGGTCCAGGTGACGCACGGCGGGGCCTCGCGATGGCGGCGCCGGTCCGGTGAGTATTCGACGCTGACCGCCGCGCTCGCCGTCGCGGGCGACGGCGACGTGCTGTCCATCGCCCCCGGCACCTACCGGGAGAACCTGGTCCTGCGTCACGCCGTGACCCTGCGCGGGCCCGAGGGCGCCGTCGGCTCGGTGCGGATCGCCCCGCTCGACGGGGTCGCGCTGACCGTGCGCGCCTCGGCCGTGATCCAGGACCTGTACCTGGAGGGGGCGGACCGGGCGGCGCCGGCGGTACTCGTCGAGGACGGCTCCCCCGAGCTCGTCGACCTGCGCGTCAACACCCGTTCGGCGGCCGGGATCGAGGTGCGCGGCGGGGCCCGGCCCCTGGTGCGCCGGTGCACGGTGGAGAATCCGGCCGGGGTCGGGATCTCCGTCCTGGACGGTGGCGGCGGGGTGTTCGAGGAGTGCGAGGTCGTGGCCGCCGGACAGGCCGGGGTCTCGGTGCGCGGGGGCGCCCACCCCCGTCTGGAGCGCTGCCGGATCCACCACGCCACGGGCGCGGGCATCAGTGTCACCGGTGACGGCTCGGGCCTGGAGGCGCTGGGCTGTGAGGTGTACGAGATCAAGGGCACCGGCGTGCAGATCGCGGCGCGCGCGGCGGCCCGGCTCACCGACTGCGCGGTGCACCGCACTTCGGCCGACGGGGTCACCCTCGACACCGACGCGGTGCTCACGCTCGCCGGCTGCGACATCCACGACATCCCGGAGAACGCGGTGGACCTGCGCTCCCGTTCGGTGCTGACGCTCAGCCGCACCACCGTCCGCAGGTTCGGGCGCAACGGCCTGTCGGTATGGGATCCGGGCACCCGCGTCGATGCCGAGTCCTGCGAGATCCACGACAGCACGGGTGACTACCCGGCGGTGTGGATCAGCGACGGGGCCACGGCCTCCCTGGACTCCTGCCGGGTGCACGACGTGCCCGACGCGCTGTTCGTGCTGGACCGGGGTTCGCGCGCCGATGTGGTCGACAGCGATTTCTCGCAGGTGCGCAACACCGCCGTCTCGGTGAGCGACGGCGCGACGGCGCAGCTCGACGACTGCCGGATCCGAGAGGCGGCCACCGGGGCGTGGTTCCGCGACCACGGCAGCGGTGGCACCCTCGCCAACTGCACCGTCGACGGCGTGCAGACGGGGGTGATCGTCACCAAGGGCGCCGACCCGTCCCTGGAGCGGTGCACGGTCACCTCCCCCGCCGAGGCGGGGTTCTACGTGTCGGCGGGCGGCCGGGGCACTTTCCGGTCCTGCCGCGTCAGTGGCAGTGCGGGCTTCGGCTTCCACGTCATCGACGGTTGCCGCACCACGCTCACCGACTGCCACACCGAGCGCTGCGCGCGCGGTGGTTACGAGTTCGCGGAGGACGGCCCGCTCGCCGAGGGCTGCACCAGCGACGAGTCCGGGCCGCGGCTCGCGGCCCAGTCGGCAGCGGGCGGCGCGCTCGCCGGGGCGCATGCGGGCATCCGTACGGTCACGGCCGCGAAGAGCCCCGTTGGGCCGTCGGCCGCGGTTGCGGGACAGCGGCCCGCGGACCGGCCGGACGCCGACCCGGCGGCGGCTGTCGCGTCGGCAGCGGCCCGGGGCTCCGGCGAGGTGCTGGGCCAGCTCGACACTCTGGTGGGGCTGGACAGCGTCAAGCGCGAGGTGCGGGCGCTGACCGACATGATCGAGGTGGGGCGAAGGCGGCAGCAGGCGGGCCTCAAGGCGGCCTCGGTGCGCCGGCATCTGGTCTTCACGGGCTCGCCCGGCACCGGCAAGACCACGGTCGCCCGGCTGTACGGGGAGATCCTCGCCTCCCTCGGGGTGCTGGAGCGCGGCCACCTGGTCGAGGTGTCCCGCGTGGATCTGGTCGGCGAGCACATCGGGTCCACGGCGATCCGTACGCAGGAGGCCTTCGACCGCGCGCGCGGCGGGGTGCTGTTCATCGACGAGGCGTACGCGCTGGCGCCGGAGGACTCGGGGCGCGACTTCGGGCGCGAGGCGATCGACACGCTGGTGAAGCTGATGGAGGACCACCGGGACGCGGTGGTGGTGATCGTCGCCGGGTACACGGCGGAGATGGACCGCTTCCTGACCGTCAACCCGGGAGTGGCGTCCCGGTTCTCGCGCACCATCACCTTCGGCGACTACGGGCCGCAGGAGCTGCTGCGGATCGTCGAACAGCAGGCGGAGGAGCACGAGTACCGGCTGGGCGAGGGCACCGGGGAGGCTCTGCTAGCGTACTTCACCGAGCTGCCCAAGGGCCCGGCCTTCGGCAACGGCCGTACCGCGCGCCAGACCTTCGAGTCGATGGTGGAGCGCCACGCGGGGCGCGTCGCGCAGCTGGCCGAGCCGAGCACGGACGAGCTCACCCTGCTCTTCCCGGCGGATCTGCCGGCGCTCCCCGCTCCCTGCTGAACCCAGGGGGCGGGCTACGGGCGGGGGGCTCTGCGGACATCTGACGGAGCGCCAGCTATCGTGGCGCGGCGCGCACGGTGCGCGCCACACCGCTGGGGGTTACGCCATGGCTCGCCGACTCCGCCCTGTGGGGCTGGACTTCACGGAGACCGCTCCGATCCGCCTGGTCTTCACCGCCGAGGCCGCGGCGCCGCCCGACTCCGTGTACCGGGCGCTCGCGGAGGACGTCACGGGCTGGCCGCGGTGGTTCACGGCGGTGACGCTGGCGCGGCCGACGCGGGGCGGCGCGGGGCGGGAGATCAAGCTGCTGGGCGGGGTCCGCTTCCAGGAGACGGTGGTGGCCGCGGTTCCCGGGCAGCGCTACGCCTACCGGGTCGACGAGACCAACGTGCCGGGTGTACGGGCCCTGTTGGAGGAGTGGCACCTCACCCCCGTCGGCCCGGCGCCGGGCCGGGCGAGCGGTACCCGGGTGCGCTGGACCTTCGCCGCCGACGGCTCGGCCCCCTTCCGCGTGGCGCTGGCCGGAGCCCGCCCGGGTCTCGGCCACTCGCTGCGCCGGGCGGTGCGCACGCTGGACGCCCGCCTGGCGGCGCGGAGCCGGGGCTGACCGCCGCCCGCGCCACCACCCCCGCCACCCCTGTCCTCAGGCGACGGGCTCCTGCCATTCCCCCGTGGCCAGCAGCGTCTCGATCGTCTTCGTGTACGGGGCGATGTCGAGGCCCTGGGCCGCCAGCCAGTCGTCCGAGTAGTACTTGTCGAGGTAGCGGTCGCCCGGGTCGCACAGCAGGGTCACGACGCTGCCCTTGTCGCCCTCGGCCACCATCTCGGAGACGATCTTCAGAGCGCTCCACAGGCCGGTTCCGGTCGAGCCGCCCGCCTTGCGCCCTATGGCCTGTTCGAGGGCCCGGCAGGCGGCGACGCTCGCCGCGTCCGGCACCTTCATCATGCGGTCGATGGCGCCCGGCACGAAGCTCGGCTCCATCCGCGGCCGGCCGATGCCCTCGATGCGCGAGCCGCAGTCGCTGCTCGCGTGCGGGTCACCCAGGGTCCAGCCGTCGAAGAAACAGGAGTTCTCGGGGTCCGGGACGCAGATGCGGGTGTCGTGCTGCATGTAGTGCACGTAGCGCGCGATTGTCGCGGAGGTGCCGCCCGTACCGGCCGTCGCGACGATCCACGCCGGATCCGGGTACCGCTCCAGCTTCAGTTGCTGGAACATCGACTCGGCGATGTTGTTGTTGCCCCGCCAGTCGGTGGCCCGCTCCGCGTACGTGAACTGGTCCATGTAGTGGCCGCCGGTGCGGGCCGCGAGCTCGGCGGACTCCTCGTACATCTTCATCGAGTCGTCCACGAAGTGGCATTCACCGCCGTGGAATTCGATGAGGCGGCACTTCTCCGGGCTGGTCGTCTTCGGCATCACCGCGATGAACGGAACGCCGATCAGCTTGGCGAAGTAGGCCTCGGAGACGGCGGTGGAGCCGCTGGAGGCTTCGATGACCGGGCGGCCGGGGCGGATCCAGCCGTTGCAGAGCGCGTAGAGGAACAGGGATCGGGCCAGGCGGTGCTTCAGGGAGCCCGTCGGGTGCGTGGACTCGTCCTTGAGGTACAGGTCGATGCCCCAGGCCTCGGGGAGCGGGAAGCGCAGGAGATGGGTGTCGGCGGAACGGTTGGCGTCCGCCTGCACCTTGCGTACGGCTTCCTTGAGCCAGGCGCGGTAGTCGGCGTCCGTGCGGTCGACGTCGATCGTCGTCGTCACCGTGGTCGCGGCCGTGGTCGCGGCCTTGGTCGCGGCCGTCGTGCCGGTGGTACCGGTGGTGCTCATGCGCCTAGCTCCTCTGTCCGTCGGATGGCCCCTTCCTTTCGAAATGTACCCCCCTCACCTGCACAAACAGTTACTTTGGGTTTCCATACCGATCACTTTCGGTCGCGCTCGGTTGCACAGCGGCGCACTGTGGGTGACCCTGGTGGAGCGTTACCGAGGGTGCAGCACCCGTCACACTCACAGCGGGGAGTCGCAGCCGTGATCAGTCATTCCCGCAGGCACTGCGTCGTCGAACTGCAGGCCCTGCCCTCGCGGATCGGCCAGGTCCGCCGCATCGTCGCCGCTCAACTACGCCACTGGCAGCTCGACCCGCTCATAGACCGGGCTGCGCTCGGTGTGACGGAGCTGCTGAGCAACGTCCATCGCCACGCGCAGCCGGACAAGGTGTGCACGGTGGAGATCGAACTTCGCCTCGGCCGGCTCACCGTCTCGGTCTACGACAGCGATCCGCGGCTGCCCGTACTGCGCGCGGCCGAAACGGCCGAAACGGCGGAGACCCTGGAAAACCTGGAGACGCTGGAGACCTGCGGACGGGGGCTCGCGCTCGTCGAGGCGGTCAGCGAGGCCTGGGGAGCCCGGCACCAGCCGGACGGTCTGGGCAAGGTCGTGTGGTTCTCGCTGCGGGCCGCCCCCGCACCGGCTGCGCCCTCCCGTACGGTCCGTATCGCCGCGGAGCCCGCACGAGTCCCCGCGCTGCCGGTGCTCGTGGCCGTGGACGCGGAGGCCGTCGTGACAGGTCTGCCGGTGTCGGTCTCGGCCGGCGTCAGACCCGGCTGATCCCGCCCGACGCGCCCCGCCCGACGCGCCCCGGCCGACCGGGGTCGGCCAGACCGCGGCCGGTCCCGTCCACGGATCTGACGCGTCCCGCCTGGGGGCATGCCCGAGGGCTGCCCCCGACCGAGGTCAGGCCGCCGCGCCCAGCGCCCCCAGCGGATCGTCCAGCACCGGCTGCCACGCCAGCTCCGCCGCCCCGACCAGACTGTTGTGGTCGAGGGTGCAGGGCAGGATCGGCACACCGCCGCTGCGCCCCCACAGACTGCGGTCCGCGACCACCGCGCGCAGCCGCTCCGGGTCGGCGTGCAGCAGCTCGCGGTGCAGTCCGCCGAGGATGATCCGGTCCGGGTTCAGGATGTTCACGAGCCCCGCCAGCCCCAGCCCGAGCCGGTCGATGAGCTCCTCGGCAGCAGCCCGTACCGCCGGCTCGGCGTACTCCGCGCGCAGCAGGTCACGGGCCTGCTGGAGCAGCGACACCTCGGGGCCGGGCGTGCGGCCCGCCGCCGTCAGGAAGGCCAGCGGGTCGGCTTCCACGTCCAGACAGCCCCGGCTGCCGCAGTGGCAGGGGCGCCCCTCCGGGTTCACGGTGAGGTGGCCGACCTCCAGGGCCAGACCCGCGCTGCCGCTGTGCAGCCGGCCGTCCAGCACCAGCGCCCCGCCCACGCCCCGGTGTCCGGTGGCGACGCACAGCAGGTGCTGGGCGCTGCGGCCCGCGCCGTGCCGGTGCTCGGCGAGCGCCGCGAGGTTGACGTCGTTCCCGGTCAGCGCCGGGCCGTCGATCCCGGCCGCCCGCACGCACTGCGCGAAGATGGCCCGTACGGGAGAACCGGCGGGCCAGGCCAGGTGCAGCGGGTTGAGCGCCGTACCGTCGGGCTCGGCCACCGCCGAAGGCACGGCGAGGCCCGCGCCGACGCAGCGCCGCCCGGATTCGGCGAGCAGCGCGGCGCCCGCCTCGACGACCGCGCCGAGTACCTGCGCGGGGTCGGCGGAGACGGTGACCTTGCCGGGGGTGGTGGCGACGATCCGCCCGCCGAGGCCGACGAGCGCGGCCCGGAAGCCGTCCGAGTGCACTTGTGCGGCCAGGGCCACCGGGCCGTTCTCGTCGACGGCGAGCCGGTGGGAGGGGCGGCCCTGGGCTCCGCCGGCCCCGCCGGGGCGGGAGTCGACGCGGATCAGGCCGAGCGCCTCCAGTTCGGCGGCGACGGCTCCGGCGGTGGCGCGGGTGACGCCGAGCTCGGCCGTCAGGACCGCCCGGGTCGGTGCCCGGCCCGTGTGGACGAGCTCCAGTGCCGGGCCGAGTGCGCCACGGCCCCGCTCCAGTTTGCTCCGCGTGGCCGTCATGGACGCGGATGGCGTGGTCACATCCCCCACCCGCGGCGGGGCCCCGTTGCCGTTCATGACAGGATCCTCGCATGATCGGGAGGTACCGGACGCCCGCCTACGGACCGAGACCGCCGACGCGCAGTGTGATGTTGAGCCGCCCGGTCAGGCCCAGGCCGGGCGGCGCGGTGCCGGGCAGGACCTTCGGCACGCCGTGGTAGGCCATCCGGCTCGGTCCGCCGAAGACGAACAGATCCCCGCTGCGCAGCTCGACGTCCTGGTACGGGCGCCCGCGCGAGGTGGTGTTCCCGAAGCGGAAGAGGCAGGAGTCGCCCAGGCTCAGCGAGACGACCGGAGCCGGGGACTTCTCCTCGGCGTCGCGGTGCATGCCCATGCGGCAATCACCGTCGTAAAAATTGATCAGTGCAATGTCATACGTGAGCCCGCAATCCGAGGTGTCACCGTACGCGGCAGCCACCGCCTCCCGCCCCAGCTCGGCCAGCCACCCGGGCATCGGCTTGACCGGTGCCCCGTCTCCGTCCACGGCGGTGCGCGCGTACCCGTACGGGTACCAGTGCAGCCCCAGGCACACCTGCCTGGCGGTCATCGTCCCGCCTCCCGGGGTGTGCACGGTGCGCAGACCGGCGGGCGGGCGCGCCCACTCCCGGCAGGCGGCCAGCAGCTCCCGCTGGCGCCGCGGCCCGAGCCAGTCCGGCAGGTGGACGGCGCCGGGAGCGATCTCGGTCCGCTCGCGCGGGAAGAGTTCCCCATCCATCTCCCCATTGTCAGGGGCTGCTGGCAGACTCGCCGATATGAAGATCACTGAGTATGTGGAGACCGTCGCGCGGGAGGGCGAACTGCTCGCCGACGCGGCCGAACAGGCGGGCACGGACGCCCTGGTGCCCACGTGTCCCGAGTGGCGGGTCGCGGACCTGCTGCGCCACACCGGGGCGGTGCACCGGTGGGCGGCCGGTTTCGTCGCGGACGCCGCGCAGGAGCCCCTCCCCTTCCCGGAAGCGCCGGACCTGACGGGGGCGGAGCTGCTGGCCTGGTTCCGTGAAGGGCACGCGGCGCTGGTGCGCACCCTGTCCGAGGCTCCGGCCGATGTGCGGTGCTGGACCTTCCTGCCGACGGACCCGCCGTCGCCGCTGGCGTTCTGGGCGCGGCGCCAGGCGCACGAGACGACCGTGCACCGCTTCGACGCGCAGGCCGCGCAGGGCGTCGCGTTCTCGCCGGTGGCGCCGGAGTTCGCGCAGGACGGGGTGGACGAGCTGCTGACCGGTTTCCATTCCCGGCCGCGCAGCCGCGTGCGGACGGACGAACCCCGGGTGCTGCGCATCCGGGCGGCCGACACGGGCGCGATATGGACGGTGCACCTGTCCCAGGAGCCGGCCCGTACGGAACGGGACGCGGCCGCCGGTCCGGCGGACTGCGAGCTGACCGGTGAGGCGGCCTGGCTGTACACGGCCCTGTGGAACCGTCTCCCGCTGGCCGGACCCGCGGTGAGCGGCGACGACTCCCTGGCCCGGCTGTGGAGGGAGACGGCCGGCATCTGACGTCCGACGCCGGGGGCCGTGGCGCGGGGGTGGCACCGGCGCGCAGGGCGTCGGCGCGGGCGCGCCAAGGGGCGTCGAAGGGGGCGTCACCGTTGCCGGGATTCAGGACGACCACGGAGGCGGCCGGGCCGGTGGCGGTGAGGTCGCTCAGCATCGCGTCGTCGGACCAGACGTACGCCGGGACCCCGATGTCCAGGCCGCGCGCGCCCGGCGGCCGAGGCGTGGGGGGCACGGCGGGTGCGACCTCTGAGGCCGGGCCCGCGGTGCGGGCCGACGCGCTGCCGGCGGGCGCCGGCGCTGCCAGCAAGGCGGTGGCCAGGACGGCGTACAGAGCCTTCACGGCGCGGCGCATGAACGTTTCCTCCGGTAGCGGCGGGCGCGACCCGAGGAACACTAGACGCGCGGCCCCGCGGACAAGACGGAACCGCCCGCATTCATACGCCGAACAGACGAGCGACCCGAACGGACGTCAGACGGCGGGCAGTCCGACCCCGTGCGCCAGCTGCCCCGCGGCGTGCGAGAAGAAGGCGGCGCGGTCCTCGACAACCCGGTTGAACTGGCCGAACAGTTCGAAGGAGACGAGGCCGACGAGCTGCGCCCAGGCCGCGACCAGAGCGGCCGTCACCTCGGGGGGCAGCCCCTCGGCGAAGTCCGCGGTCATGCGGACGGCTTCGGCGCGCAGGGCGGCGGGCAGCGGCGGCAGGGCCAGGCCACGGCCCTCGTAGGCGGCGCGGAGGATGCCGATGAGGGTGCCGGCGACGCGGGAGGCGGGGCCGACCGTGTCGAGCGGGGCGCTGTAGCCGGGGACGGGGGAGCCGTAGATCAGGGCGTACTCGTGCGGGTGCGCCAGGGCCCAGGTACGGACCGCCTCACAGACCGCGATCCAGCGCGTGCGGGGCGGCGCACCGGCGGCGAGGGCGACCGCCTCGGCGTGCTCGGCGGCGGCGCCGACGCTGTCGTAGGCGTCGATGATCAGGGCGGTCAGCAGCTCGTCGCGGCTGGGGAAGTAGCGGTAGAGGGCGGAGGAGACCATGCCCAGCTCGCGGGCGACGGCGCGCAGCGAGAGCTTGGCGGCCCCCTCGGCCGCGAGTCGGCGGCGGGCCTCGTCCTTGATGGCCGCGGTGACTTCGGTGCGGGCCCGTTCCCTGGCCCCTCGCACGGTGCTCATGCGGATCAGTGTGCCATGCAGGCGGAGCACCGCCCAACAACCAGAGCATCGATCCATTGTGAGAGCACTGCTCTTGCTTTGGTGCACCGATCCGTGCACACTGATCTCAAGCGAGAGCACTGCTCTCCATAGCGCCCCGGAGGCCATCATGAACGCGCCCACCCCGTACTACGCCCAGGCCGGCGCGTTCGGCGTCCGCTTCAACGCGCTCTTCGGAAAGCTCGCCCGCCTCGGCGTCAGCCTGGCCGGCACGGCCGAGCTGTCGGTGCGCGGCCGCACGTCCGGCGAGATGCAGCGGATCCCGGTCAACCCGCACACGTACGGAGGCGACCAGTACCTGGTGTCGGCGCGCGGCCACTCCCAGTGGGTCCGCAACATGCGCGCGGCGGGCGGCGGGGAACTGCGTGTCGGCCGCAAGGTGCGCGCCTTCACGGTCACCGAACTCACCGACCCCGCCCAAAAGGCGGCCGTTCTGCGCGCCTACCTGGAGAAGTGGGGCTGGGAGGTCAACCGTTTCTTCCAGGGCGTCACGGCGAAGTCCTCGGACGCCGACCTCCAGGCGGCCGCCGGCGACCACCCCGTCTTCCGCATCACGCTGTCGAACTGACCACCCACCACGTCTCCGGGCAGAGGGCCGACGTCGTGGGTGGGCAAGGGCGACGGCACACTGGGCACCGGGTTGATGTGCGCGGGCTGGGTGCGGTGGCAGGCGTCGCGACCGGCGCTTACGGTGCCGCGAACCCGGCCACGTACGACGGCGACGTGATCTGGGCAGCGCGCTGAACCCGTTCGACGTCATGCGCGAGGCGGACAACCAGGACCGCGGGCTCACCGTCAGGGTCAGGGAAGCCGGCTTCGGCAAGCGGAAACGAGTCGAAGTGAGCGTGGAAGGCCGCGCCCTCGGGGCCGACATCGCCCTCGCCGTCCTGTTCACCGGGGTCGACCGGTCCGTGCTCACCCGGCGAGGTGCCGTGCGCGCGGGCATCTCGCGGGTTTTCCATGTGGCGGCGGATTCCGCCATGGCGTGATCACCGACCGACCGACGAACCGACCGATGGAGTGAGTGGGGGAGAACCTCACGGAGCACGAGCAGTTGCGGGCGTAAGGGCGTGCGGGCCTACGGGCGTACGGGCTGATCGACGGGAACGGGCAACTGGCCCATGCGCTCCTGCCTCTGCTCGACACGTTGATCCCCGGCCGTGGTCGCTCAAGGCGGCCGGCCGACGGAGTCCTCGGCGAGGCGCAGGGGGCGCAGCTCGCCGACCCGATCGCCGAACTGCGGTCGAGCCGACGGATGACCGCAGCGTGGCGGGGCCGAGAAGAGCGCGCTGCGGGGCGCCTCGGGCTCTTCGTCCGCAACGGCCTCGACCTGTGCGGCCCGTTCCGGCCGATCGGTTCCCAGCCGAAGCTGGATGACCTGTAGGGGCGCCGAGTGCCGCCTCCCCGCTCCGTCGCCACGGCGGACGCGACGACGGGAGCGGGGGCCTCGGCCAGGAAATCAACCCCGGCCGCTGCGGGCCTGGCGGGCGTCCAGGGCGTGCAGGGCCCTGCGGGCCAGCGGGTACGTGCGGACCAGGTCGCCCAGCGTCGTCGAGCCGCGCGTGATGCGGGCGAAGGCCAGCCAGGCGGGCCGCAGGCCGGTGATCGTCGCGTGCATGATCCCGGGACGGGCCTCGAAGACGTGCAGCATCCGCTTGCCGACGCCCATTTCCACGCCGAGGCCGGCCTTGACCGCGAAGGCGTAGTTGAGTGCCTGACGCCGTGCGTCCACCGCGTCCTGTGCCTCGGAGATCTTGACGGCCCACTCCCCCGCGAGCCTGCCCGAGCGCAGGGCGAAGGAAATGCCCTCGCGGGTCAACGGCTCCAGCAGTCCGGCCGCGTCGCCCGCCACCAGCACCCTGCCGCGCGAGAGCGGCGAGCCGGGCTTGCGGCACCGGGTCAGGTGTCCGGAGGAGATGGCCGGTTCGAAGCCGGACAGGCCCAGCCGGGCGATGAAGTCGTCCAGGTAGCGCTTGGTCGCCGCGCCGTCGCCCTTCGCCGAGATCACCCCGACGGTGAGGGTGTCGCCCTTGGGGAAGACCCAGCCGTAACTGCCGGGGAGCGGACCCCAGTCGATGAGCACCCGACCCTTCCAGTCCTCGGCCACCGGCTCCGGGACCGGGATCTCCGCCTCCAGGCCGAGGTCGACCTGGTCCATCTCCACGCCGACGTGCGCGCCGATCCGGCTGGCGCTGCCGTCGGCGCCGACCACGGCCCGGGCCAGCACGGTCTCGCCGTCCGCGAGCACCACCGCGACGGTGCGCCGGTCGGGCACCGCCGGGCCGTGCTGCTCGACGCGGGACACGGCCGTCCCCGTACGGAGGGTCGCGCCGGCCTTCTCGGCCTCCGCGACGAGAGCCGCGTCGAACTCGGGCCGGTTGATGAGACCGAACAGCATCCCCTTCGAGCGCCGGGTCCGGGCGAACTTCCCGTTCATCGAGAAGGTGACCGCGTAGATCCGGTCCTTGAACGGCAGTACGAAGCCCGGCGGCAGGGCGTCGCGCGAGGGGCCGATGATGCCGCCGCCGCAGGTCTTGTACCGGGGCAGTTCGGCCTTCTCCAGCAGCAGGACCCGCCGCCCCGCGACCGCCGCGGCGTGCGCCGCCGAGGCCCCGGCCGGTCCGGCGCCGACCACGACCACGTCCCACACCTCACGGGTGCCGTCGGGCGCCCCGCCGTCCGGGCCGTCCTTCACCACGGCCTCCGCGCCGTCCTTCACCGCGGCCTCCGCCACGCCCTCCGCCGCGGCCTCCCGCGCTCCTTCGGTTCTGCTGCTGTCGGCCGGTGCCGCCTCCGGCGTCCCTTCGCCCGCCCCCTGAGCGGCCTGCCCTGCGCTTGCGCCGTGTACGTCGTCGTCGCTGCTCACGATGTGCTGCTGCTCCTGATCACGCGGTTGCTCCGATGCCGGGGAAATCCTACGGCGAGAGACCATCTCGGCCCTCTGTGCGAGGATCGGACTGTCTTTCGCCTTGCTCGCCGTACCCGGCACCCACAACAACGTCGCACCCACGAGGAGCGTGCCCATGTCCCAGAATCCGATCGCCGAGACCATCGCCTCGATGATGCCCCGCGCCAAGGCGGAGCTCACCGAGCTGGTGGCCTTCCAGTCGGTCGCGGACTGGGCACAGTTCCCGCGGAGCGAGAGCGAGGCCGCCGCGAACTGGGTGGCCGACGCCCTGCGCGTCGAGGGCTTCCAGGACGTGGCGTTGCTCGACACCCCTGACGGCACGCAGTCGGTGTACGGCTTCCTGCCCGGTCCCGAGGGCGCTCCGACCGTGCTGCTGTACGCGCACTACGACGTACAGCCGCCGCTGGACGACGCCGCCTGGATCTCCCCCGCCTTCGAGCTGACCGAGCGCGACGGCCGCTGGTACGGCCGTGGCGCGGCGGACTGCAAGGGCGGCTTCATCATGCACCTGCTGGCGCTGCGCGCGCTGAAGGCCAACGGCGGTGTGCCGGTCGGTGTGAAGGTGATCGTCGAGGGCTCCGAGGAGCAGGGCACCGGCGGGCTCCAGCAGTACGCCGAGGCCCACCCCGAGCTGCTGACCGCCGACACCATCGTGATCGGCGACGCGGGCAACTTCCGCCTCGGGCTGCCGACGGTGACGGCCACGCTGCGCGGGATGACCCTCCTCAAGGTGAAGATCGACACCCTCGCCGGAAACCTGCACTCGGGCATGTTCGGCGGCGTCGCCCCCGACGCGCTGGCCGCGCTGATCCAGACGCTGGCCTCGCTGCGCTCGGCGGACGGTTCGACGACCGTCGACGGCCTGGCCTCGGACGCGGTGTGGGAGGGCCTGCAGTACCCGGAGGCGGACTTCCGCGCCGACGCCAAGGTCCTGGACGGGGTCGAGCTGATCGGCGAGGGCACGATCGCGGACCGGCTGTGGGCCCGCCCCGCCGTCACCGTCCTCGGCATCGACTGCCCCTCGGTGGTCGGCGCGACGCCGTCGGTGCACTCCAGCGCCGGCGCGCTGATCAGCCTGCGCGTGCCGCCGGGCGTGGACACCGTAGAGGCCATCAAGCTGCTGGAGGCGCACCTGACGGCGCACACACCGTGGAAGGCGCGCCTCGAACTCGAGGTCGTGGGCCAGGGGCAGCCGTTCCAGGCGGACACGAGCAGCCCGGCGTACGCGTCGATGGCGGCGGCCATGCAGGTGGCGTACCCGGGGCAGGAGATGCAGGTCAGCGGCATGGGAGGGTCGATCCCGCTGTGCAACACGCTGACGTCGCTCTACCCGCGGGCGGAGATGCTGCTGATCGGGCTGAGCGAGCCGGAGGCGCAGATCCACGCCGTGAACGAGAGCGTGTCCCCGCAGGAGTTGGAGCGGCTGGCCGTGGCGGAGGCCCTCTTCCTCGTCAACTACGCGGAGTCCAAGCGCGGCTGACGTTCGCGGCGCCGTTCCAGGCGTCTGCGCTACGGGCGAACTCCGCTCCCGGTGAACCTCGTACCGCGAGCGGAGTCCCCACACGTACGTTCGGTCCATGACTCACATGGATCTTGTCGAGGTCGTCCCGCAGCGGCTCCATATGCTCCGCTTCCCCATCGGCCAGGCGTACTTGTGGTGCGACGGCGAGGCGCTCACGCTCATCGACGCCGGTCACGCCGGGTCCGCCGACGCGATCGAGGAGGCCGTGCGCTCGCTCGGGCTGCGGCCGGAGCGGTTGGAGCGGATCGTGCTGACGCACTGCCACCGCGACCACGTCGGCGCGGCCGGTGAACTGGCCGCCCGCTGGGGGGCGCGGGTGCTGGCGCACCGGCTGGACGCCCCCGTGGTCCGCGGTGAGCGGCCGGTCCCGGAGCCGGTGCTGCTGGACTGGGAGGTTCCGCTGTACGCCCACGGTCTGACGGTCCCCGAAGCGCCGCCGACGCGGGTCGACGGGGAGCTGGAGGACGGGGAGGTGCTGCCCTTCGGCGACGGGGCGGTGGTGGTCCACTCCCCCGGCCACACGCCGGGCAGCATCGGCGTCCATCTGCCGCGGCACGGGGTGCTGTTCACCGGCGACTGCGTCGCGGGGGTGGGGCAGGTGATGCTGGGCGTCTTCAACGTCGACCGCGAACAGGCGATCGCCTCCTTCCGCCGCCTGGCCGCGCTGGGCCCGTCCGTTGCCTGCTTCGGCCACGGCGACCCCTGGGTGACGGACACCGCGGCGACACTCCGCGCGGCCGCCGGGGAAGCGGTCCCCGCCACCGGCTGAGACGACCGCCCCGCTCCGGCGGCGGAGCGGTCGCCCGCGGCGTCAAGGGGTCGGGCGGCCCGCCTCCAGGTACAGGGGGTGGGCGCGTTCTCGGGCGCGCAGGGCCCAGCGGAGCCGTTCTGAGCGCTGCGGCGGCAGCAGTTCGGCGGCCTCCGCTTCCGTGACGAAGCGCCAGGCCCGCAGCTCGGGGCCGGGCAGACGCAGGGCGGCGATCTGCGGCTCCGCGAGCCGCCCGCCGTCGAACAACAGCCGCAGTCCCCCGTACGCCGGCGGCCGCGGCGGCTCCCAGTCGACGACCAGCAGCTCCGGGATCCGCTCCAGCGCCAGGCCGAGCTCCTCCGCGACCTCCCGTACGCCCGCGCACGCCGGCGCCTCGCCCGCCTCGACCACACCCCCCGGGAACTCCCAGCCCGGCTTGTACGTCGGATCCACGAGCAGCACCCGGTCCCGGTCGTCGAAGAGCAGCACCCCGGCCGCCACCGTCTCCCCCGTCGGCTCCGGGGTCTGCACGATGTCGCAGACCCGTGCCGTGTCGGACCGTACGGCTTCCGCGATCCGCTGCGCCGTCTCCCGTACCGTCAGCGCCCCGTTGTCGATGACGTGCGCGTCGGCCGTGAGCCAGCCCAGCGCCTGCTGGTACGCCGGGATGTGGTCGTACGCCCACTGCCGGACCCGTACGTCCACCACCTCGGGCGCGCCGGGCTCCTCGCGGGTCGCGATGCGCTCGCGCAGGATCGTTTCCGCCGGGGCGAGCAGCACATGCCGCACCGGGATCCTGCGCGCCGCGAGAGCGCCGAAGATCTCGTCCCGGTACTCCTGGCGCAGCAGCGTCATCGGCACCACCAGCACCCCGCCGACCTCCGCCAGCATCGCCGCCGCCGTGTCCGCCACGAGCCGCCGCCAGCTGGGCAGGTCCTGATAGTCGGACACCTCCGCCAGGCGTTCGCGCGGCAGGAGTCGGCGCAGCGCGTCGCCGATGAGCTCCGGGTCGTACAGGGTGCTGTCCGCAAGGAGTCCCGCCAGTTCGCGGGCCGTGCTGGTCTTCCCGGCACCGAATGTGCCGTTGATCCAGACGATCACGTCTACCCCTCTCCCCAGGCCTCGCCTCTGAAGCCCCCTGTGGCTTGCCCGCCCCACCCTGCCACGGAAACCCGCTTGCCGTCCGAGTGCTTATCCTCAAGGTCCGAGCCGAGGTCAGAGCCCTGCCCGCGCCGTCCGTCACCTCCGGAGGTTTCCCCACCGTGCCGCACACGCGCCGCCCGTCCGAGCCCCGCTACGGCAACCGGCCGACCATGAAGGACGTCGCCGCCCGGGCAGGTGTGGGCCTGAAAACGGTCTCGCGGGTCGTCAACGGCGAGCCGGGGGTGACCCCTGACACCGAGCAGCGGGTCAACGAGGCCATCGAGGCGCTCGGCTTCCGCCGCAACGACAGTGCCCGCGTGCTCCGCAAGGGCCGTACGGCGACCGTGGGTCTGGTCCTTGAGGACCTCGCCGACCCGTTCTACGGGCCGCTCAACCGGGCCGTGGAGGAAGTGGCCCGGACCCACGGCGCCCTGCTCGTCAACGGCTCCAGCGCCCAGGACCCCGACCGCGAGCGGGAGTTGGCGCTCGCGCTGTGCGCCCGCCGGGTGGACGGGCTGATCGTGATCCCGGCCGGCGACGACCACCGCTACCTGGAGCCGGAGATCCGGGCGGGCGTGGCGACCGTGTTCGTGGACCGACCTGCCGGCCGGATCGAGGCCGACTGCGTCCTGTCGGACAGCTTCGGCGGCGCCCGGGACGGGGTGGCGCACCTGATCGCCGGCGGCCACCGCCGGATCGGCTTCATCGGCGACCACCCCCGCATCCACACCGCCACCGAACGCCTGCGCGGCTACCGCGAAGCCATGCGCGAGGCGGGCCTCCCCGTATCCGACGCGTGGGTCTCCCTCGGCTCCACGGCCCCCGAGCGGGTGGCCGGGGCGGCCCGGGCGATGCTGGCGGGGCCGGAGGCGGTCACCGCCGTCTTCGCCGGGAACAACCGGGTCAC
The DNA here is from genome assembly GCF_053591315.1 of Streptomyces sp. NPDC003042. Taxonomy (NCBI): domain Bacteria; kingdom Bacillati; phylum Actinomycetota; class Actinomycetes; order Kitasatosporales; family Streptomycetaceae; genus Streptomyces; species Streptomyces sp. NPDC003042. Next base: position 372 of record NZ_JBSFTP010000032.1, on the reverse strand, counting down.
CGTCACCGTCGTACGGGTCCTCGCGGCGTCGTCCCGGCCCGTGGCGCTGGTCGGCTTCGACGACTTCGAGCTGGCCGACCTGCTGCGCCCCGGGGTCACGGTGGTCGCCCAGGACGCCGCCGCCCTGGGCCGGGTGGCCACGGACCGCCTCTTCCAGCGCCTGGCGGGCGCCGACCTCCCCCCGTCCCGCATCGAACTCCCGACCCGCCTCATCCCCCGCGGCTCGGGCGAACTCCCGCCGGCCGCCTGACGCCGTACGTACGGCGAGGCCCGGCCGGGACGTCCCGGCCGGGCCCGACGACAGCGTCTTCGCGCGCGGCGGCGACCGCCACAGCTCCATCCAGGTCGTCAGCCGGGCCCGCCGGGCCGGGC
>NZ_JBSFTP010000031.1:0-71753 GCF_053591315.1 Streptomyces sp. NPDC003042 | reverse complement strand
GCCTCGCCGCGTTGTCGGAGCGCCCGAATACGCCCAGTATGAGGACGCCCCTCCGCCTTGCGAGGCACCGCATCTGACGCCGTGCGCTGATCCACTGGGGATTACGGGACAGCCCTTAGGTCCGGCCCGCTCGGGTCCCGGGCCCCGGGCGGCCGGCCGCCATCCGGGCAGCGCCACCGCCTCCGGGCGGGCCTCGGGCACGTCGTTCAGACAGCCGCGCGGATCGGCGCGTACGTCGCCGCGGTACTCGTTGATGCCCACGAGCAGGGCGTAAACCCTCCCCATGCCACCAGTCCGGTTCCCCTCCCCGGGCGCCCACTGGCCGAAAACCGGTCGTATCGCGGTCGGTTCGGGGGTGGAGGTGGCTCGAATCCCTTTTGAGGTCGCACGATTGATGGAACGTCACTAATCTGCGTGCTCCACTCATGAAATCCGGGGAGACCATGGGGTACATCGAGCGTCCGCGCCGTGTCGTGCGACCGGCGCAGGACCTCCAGCAGACCACCGGTCAGCAGCGCGAGGCGACAGGGGCGACCCGCGCCCCCGGCCCGCTCGCCGACCGACTGGGGAACCGTTCGGCACGGTTGCTGGAAGCCGTGACCCGCCTCGACGCGGGCCTGGACGAGGCAGCGGGCCACAGACTCGCCGACTGGATCCGCGAACAGTACGAGGCGGACCACCACAGCGCGCCGATCGGCTTCCTCGCCGTCTGCCACCTCGGCCCGCCGTACGTCGACCACATCCTCAACCTCTTCGGCGCCATCCTCACCCACTACACACCCGGTGACGTGCTCCCCGAGCCGTACGGGTCCGCCCGGATGCTGGTACGCAACCCCAGCTACGTGTGGGTGGAGGTGTACTCCGACGGGCTCGTCCTGCCCGTCCTGGCGAACGGTTCGGTGGTGCGGCCCAGCGGGCCGCGATCGGGGGAGAAGGCATGACAGAGATCGACGTCTCACTGCACAGGAAAGTCGCCGAGGTCAACCAGCTCGTCGTCCGGGTCGCCGAACAGCTCGGCCACGTCTCCGGCCAGGTCACCTCCGTGGAGGCCAAGCAGCAGCAGACCCGGACCGAACTCCAGCAGCTGCGCGACGAGTTCCAGGCCTTCGCGGCGCAGGCCCGGCTCACCGCCGCCCTCCAGCGCGCGGAGACGAAGGTCGGCGTCATCCAGGACCGGCTCGACCACGAGTTCGGCCACCACAAGGTGGTCCGGCGCACCGCCGTCGGCATGCTCCAGGCCTTCGACCTCGGACTGGTCTCCGAGGACACCGTCCGCACGGTCGGCGACCAGCTGATGCTCCAGACCCCCCGGTACTGGCTCGCGCCCGCGCTGGTGGCCCTCGCCGCCTGGTCCGCCGACGACCCGACCTTGTGCGAGCGCGCCGTGCAGGAGTCCTTCCGCCGCTCCCCGGACCGCACCTCGCTGTTCTTCGCCCTCGTCCTGCGCCGCCAGGGCCGGCACGCCGAATCCGTCCGCTGGCTGCGCCACTACCTGCTGGCCCAGGACCCGGCCCGGCTCGGCCGCGAGTTCGCCGTCATCCTGGAATCCGTCGCCCAGGGCGCCTTCGGCCCGGCCGGCCGGGGCATGCTGCGCGACGCCCTGGACGAGTGGCACACCTTCCTCGGCAGCGACACCGCCGCGCAGGACGCCCAGATCGACCGCTGGCGGGCCGAACTCGGCACCCTGTGCCCGACCGTGACCGGGGACGAGTTCCCGTTCCTGCACGCGGTCTCCCCGCAGTGGCCGCAGCTCGGCCAGGTGCTCTCCGCCGCCCGCACCCAGCAGGTGGTCCTCGACAAGTACACGGCCATCCTGAACACCGAGCCCACCCCGTCCGGCCGCATCGAGGACGCGGTCGACGACATCCTGGACCGGCTCGTCTCCGAGTACGACAACGAGGAACTGCCCCTGCGCCGCGACCTCGCCTACCAGGAGGCGGTCGTCGCCCACGACGGCGACACCGGCCGGGCCAAGGCGGACGCCGACGCCGACGCGGCCTCGTACGACGTGACGCTCGACTACCTGACCGTGCAGAGCACCGCCGCCCTCAATCCGGCCGCGATCGGCACCTCCGAGGCCACCCGGCGGCTCGCCATCGCCGCCTGCCGGGACTGGTTCCACCACGCCCACCAGGGCTTCTCCCGGGACTACCGGGCCGCCGTACCGCAGGACGTGCAGGCCCGCTTCGAGAGCGTCCACCCGGTGGCCGGACAGAGCTTCGCCCTGCCCGCGTGGAGCGGCTCGTACCGGACCCCGCTGCCGGAGCTGGAGAAGGGGCTCGGCGACCACTGGGACCGGCACACCGCGCCCTTCGTCGCCGCGCTCGGATACCGGTACGGCGCGAAGGTCGCGGCGGCCGTCGCCGTCGCCGTGATCGGCCTGTTCATCGGCAACGCCGTCAGTCCCGCCGCGGCCGCCGTGATCCCGCTGCTGATCGGCGGCGTCGCCTGGCTCCTGATCCACCAGGGCGCCTCCAAGGCCCGCCAGGTGCAGGACTCCGCCCGGCTGCTGCTCGGCGAGGCCAAACGCGACGCGCTGCACCAACTGGTGGGAGCCAGCGCCGACCTGACCAACTGGCAGCAGGCCTACCACGAGGCCGACGCCGTCGAGGCACGGGTACGGGGCCTGATCGAATCCCTCGCCACCGCGGCCGAGGGCAACTCGCCCTTCACCGGCCGCACCGTCACCCCGGGAGGTGAGTACGCATGAGCAGCACACCCGAGCCCCCGCGCCGCCGCCTGTGGGCCGCCGGCGCCGAACCGGCGGAGGAACGCACCACCGCGCGCCTGCGCCGCATCGTCGACGGACTGCCCGACTGGTCCCCGCTGCCGCCCGGCGAACAGCTGGTCCGCCGCCCCGGCGCCAAGCGGGAACAGCCCTGACGATGAACAGCATCTGGGGCCACGGCGGCGACTACGAGACGTGGACGCGCTACCTGCGCGACTGGGCCGAGGCGGGAGCGGCGGCCACCGAGGAGGCCGCCGCCCGACTCCCGCCGCTGCGGCCGCAGGACTACCACCAGGACACCTGGGCCCGGTTCGCACACCAGCTCACCGACGCCCTCGACCGGCGCCTGCGGGGCTGGGCGCAGGCCCTGAGCAACGCCCTGGAGGCGGCCCGCGACGAGTTCGACGCGGGCAGGGCCCTCGTCCAGGGTCGCACCGGCCTGGACGCCATCCGCGCGTTCGCCGTCCACCCCTGCCTGCCGCAGGACCTGCGCGAGCAGCTGAAGGAACTGGTCGACGGCCAGATCACCGGATTCCAGCAGCAGCTGGAGGCCCAGCTGGACCGCGCCGCACGCGGCGGCGCCGACCCCCGCTCCGTCGAGGGCCGCCGCCGCACCCTGCGCGAGAACCCGCTGACCACGGCAGGCCCCGGCACGCCGGGACAGCGGCAGGGCCCGGGCCCGGCGGCGGGCGGCGACGGCTGGTCGTACGACCCGGCCGCCCCCACCCGCCGCCGCGTCATCACCGACTGACCGGAGAGCGCCACCCCATGCCCAACTACGCCGAATGCCATCGCGATCTCGACAGCTACATCTCCGCCCGGGTACCGGTCATCTGCATGCGCACCATCGAACAGCAGCGCGCCCTGCGCCTGGTGCGCACCGCCGCCGGCCACGCCCGGCGCGGCAACATGCCCTTCTGGATCTACACCCGCGCCACCGGTCTGCGTGACCTGCGCAGCAACGCGCCCATGATGGACGACCGTTCGCTGACCGGCGCCATGGAGTACGCGGCGACCCAGTTCACCTCCCGGCCCAACGCCACCCTGGTCCTCGTCGAACCCGACGACCTGGACGCGGACACCCCGCTGACCCGGCACATCGCCGAACTCGCGCGCCTGGCCGACACCAACATGGGCAGCGTCATCCTGATCACCGACAGCCCGGTGTGGAGCGGCCTCCAGCGGCTCGGCATGAGCCTGCAGCTCGACCCGCCCGACGCCGACGAGATGTACGCGACCCTCTCCGCCTTCCTCGGCGACCACCGGGGCCACATCCCCATCGCCTGGGACGACCAGGACACCCGGCGCGCAGCCGAGTTCCTCGTCGGAGTCACCGAGGGCGAAGCCATCAACCTGATGGCGACGGTCGCCGCCAAGGGATCGGTGGAAGCGGGCGACGTCCTGGTCCTCGCCCAGTCCAAGGACCGCATCTTCAACGACCTCAACGGGCTGGAGAAGGTACCGCTCAGGGCCGCCGACTACGCGGTGGGCGGCCTGTCCAACCTCAGGGACTGGCTCGAGCGCCGGGGCCGTCTGCTCCAGGCCGACCTGCGCGACACCGACCTGCGCCCGCCGCGCGGGGTGCTGCTCGTCGGTGTTCCCGGGTGCGGCAAGTCGCTGTCGGCCAAGGCCGTCGCCGCCCAGTGGCAACTCCCGCTGTACCGGCTCGACATGGGCGCCATCCACGGCAAGTACCTCGGCGAGTCCGAGGGCCGCTTCCGGGAGGCCCTGGAGACGGCGGACCGGGTCGCGCCCTGCGTGCTGTGGATCGACGAGATCGAGAAGGGGCTGGCGGGGGCGTCCGACAGCACGGGGGTGCCCCAGCGGATCATCGGCCAGTTCCTCTTCTGGCTCCAGGAATCCAGCTCCCGCACCTTCGTGGTGGCCACCTCCAACGACGTCCGCAGCCTGCCGCCCGAACTGCTGCGCAAGGGCCGCTTCGACGAGCTCTTCTTCGTCGACCTGCCCGACGCCCAGGACCGGGAGGAGATCATCGGCATCTACTACCGCCGCTACCTGAAGACCGACCCCGACCCCGAGCAGCTCGCCCGGCTCGTCGACCTGTCCGAGGGGTTCGCCGGCTCCGACATCGAGGCGGCGCTGCACGACGTGGGCGCCGAGGTCTACCTGGGAGGCGGTACGGAGAACCTGAGGCCCGCCTTCGTCCTGGACACCTTCGCCAACACGGTGCCGCTCAGCCGCAACAACCCGGAGCAGATCGAGGAGATCCGCGCCTGGGGCCGGGACCGTGCCGTGCCCGCCGGGCGTTTCACCGCCACCGCCTCCCGGGGCCCGGCCGGCCCGGCCCGCCGGATCGTCTTCCTGGACGACTGAGCCGCGCCGCCGCGCCGCCGCGCCGGCTGTCGCCCGTCAGCCGGCGGCCGTACGCGGCTTCGTCTGCTGGACGGCCCAGCCGTTGCCGTCCGGGTCCGAGAAGTAGACGAACGATCCCCACGGCATGTCCTGGATCTCGGTCACCTCGATGCCCCGGCCCCTGAGGTCGGCGTACGCCTCCTCGATGTCGGCGACCACGACCTGCATGTTGTCGAGCGACCCCGGGGTCATCCGGGTGAGTCCCTTGCCCAGGGCGATCGAACAGGCGGAACCCGGCGGGGTGAGCTGGACGAAGCGGATGTCCTCACTCACCGTGACGTCGTGGTCGGCGTGGAAGCCGATCCGCTCGTAGAAGGCCTTGGCCCGGTCGACATCGGTGACGGGCACGGCGACGAGTTCCAGCTTGATGTCCATCGCACACTCCAGGATCGGCGGCTCCAGGTCGGTCCATCATGCTCCGGAGGCCGCCACGGCGCCGCCCGACGCACTGCCGGCCGGTGCGAACTGGGTGCGGTACAGCTCCTCGTACCGGCCGCCCGCGGCCAGCAGTTCACCGTGCGTGCCGCGTTCCACGATCCGGCCGTCCTCCACCACCAGGATCTGATCGGCCGCCTGTACGGTCGACAGCCGGTGGGCGATCACCACGGCGGTCCGGCCCGCCAGCGCCTCGGCCAGCGCCTCCTGCACCGCCGCCTCGGAGGTCGAGTCCAGGTGCGCGGTGGCCTCGTCGAGGATCACCACCCGCTGGCGGGCCAGCAGCAGCCGCGCGATGGTCAGACGCTGCCGCTCCCCGCCCGAGAGGCGGTATCCGCGCTCGCCGACGACCGTGTCCAGGCCGTCCGGGAGCGAGGCGACGAGCCCGTCCAGGCGGGAGCGGCGCAGCGCCTCCCAGATCTCCTCCTCGCCCGCCTCCGGCCGGGCCAGGAGCAGGTTGGCCCGTACCGACTCGTGGAAGAGGTGCCCGTCCTGGGTGACCATGCCGAGGGTCTCGCGGACGGAGTCGGCCGTGAGGTCCCGTACGTCGACCCCGCCCAGGCGCACCGCGCCCGCGTCGGCGTCGTACAGGCGGGGCAGCAACTGGGCGATGGTCGACTTGCCGGCGCCGGAGGAGCCGACGAGGGCGATCATCTGGCCCGGTTCGGCGCGGAAGGACACCTCGTGCAGTACCTGCGTGCCGCCCCGGTCGTCGAGCATGGCCACCTCCTCCAGCGAGGCGAGGGAGACCTTGTCGGCGGAGGGGTAGCCGAAGGAGACCCGGTCGAACTCCACCGTCACCGGACCCTCCGGGACCCGGCGCGCGTCGGGCTTCTCGGCGATCAGCGGCTTGAGGTCGAGGATCTCGAAGACCCGCTCGAAGCTGACCATGGCGCTCATCACCTCGACGCGGGCTCCGGCGAGCGCCGTCAGCGGGGCGTACAGCCGGGTCAGCAGAAGGGCGAGGGCGACGACGGAACCGGCGTCCAGGGTCCCGCGCAGGGCGTAGTACCCGCCGAGCCCGTAGACGAGCGCGAGGGCGAGGGCCGAGACGAGGGTGAGCGCGGTGATGAAGGCCGACTGGGCCATCGCCGTACGGATCCCGATGTCCCGTACCCGCGCCGCGCGGGCCGCGAACTCGGCGGACTCGTCGGCGGGCCGCCCGAACAGCTTGACGAGGGTGGCGCCGGGGGCGGAGAACCGCTCGGTCATCTGCGTGCCCATCGCGGCGTTCAGTGTCGCGGCCTCACGCTGCATGGACGCCATCCGCGCGCCCATCCGGCGAGCGGGCAGTACGAACACCGGCAGCAGGACCAGGGCCAGCAGGGTGATCTGCCAGGAGATGCTCAGCATCACCACCAGCGTCAGCAGCAGGGTGACGGTGTTGGAGACCACGCCCGAGAGGGTGTTGCTGAAGGCCCGCTGGGCGCCGATCACGTCGTTGTTGAGGCGGCTGACCAGCGCGCCCGTCCGGGTCCGCGTGAAGAAGGCGACCGGCATCCGCTGCACGTGGTCGAAGACCGCGGTCCGCAGATCGAGGATGAGGCCCTCGCCGAGGGTGGAGGACAGCTTGCGGGTCAGCAGCCCGAGCCCCGCCTCGGCGACGGCGATCACCGCGATGAGCAGGGCGAAGCGGGTGACCGTCCCGCTCTCCCCGCCCTTGACGATCGCGTCCACGATGCGGCTGGCCAGCAGCGGAGTGGCCACCGCGAGCAGCGCCGCCACGACGCTGAGCAGCAGGAAGAGGGTCAGGCCGCGCCGGTGCGGGCGGGCGAAGGAGGCGATGCGGCGCAGGCTCGCCCGGGAGAGGGGGCGGCGGTCCTGCTGGGCGTTGATCGCGCTGTGGAGCGAGGTCCAGGCGGTGACTTCCATGTCCATGACCCCTACGCTAAGACCTCAACTAAACTTGAGGTCAAGGATTCGAGTCCGGACCACCCAACCGTGGCGCCAACTCCCCTTTCTCTTGAGTGCCGTTGGAGGTCTCCTCCACTGTCGGCGCCCAGTGGCATCATCGGGGGCATGACGCAGGGATCCGAGTCCACGCCCTTGGGTCGGCGCGCCGCCGACCCCGCCGACACCGTCCTGCACCACTTCGAACGATGGGCCCGGGACACTCCCGGCGCCCACGCCGTCATCGCCGGTCCCGACAGTCTCACGTACGGGCAACTCGACCTCCGAGCCAACTGGTTGGCGTACCAGCTGCTCGACGCCGGGCTGCCGGCCGGGGGCCTCGTGGCCGTGGGCACCGCCCGGCAGAGCGAGCTGGTCGTCGCCCTGCTCGCCGTTCTCAAGGCCGGCGGGGCCTACGCCGTCATCGACGTCGAGGTCCCGCGCACCGGGCAGCGGCAGCTCGCCGCCGCCCCGCCGTTCGCGCTGCTCACACACGCCTCCCACCGGGCCCGCCTCGACGACGGCCGCGACCTGCGGGTGATCCGCCTCGGCGCGGAGGCGGCCGGCCCGGCCGACCGGCCCACCGGGCCGCCCGCGCGCCCCAGGGACGCGGGCGGCGGCGCGGGCGGCGGCGGGACCGCCGCCTGGCTGTTCACCGGGGCAGCCGTGCCGCGCGCCGTCCCCGTCAGCCACGCCCGGCTGCTCGCCGCCTACGAGAGCTGGGCGGAGGTGGCCCGGCTGACCCCGCAGGACCGCCACCTGGTCACCACCGGAACGGACATCACCGCCTTCGCCGCGGGCTGGACCCGCGCCCTGTGCTCGGGCGGCGCCCTCGTCCTGCCCGAGCACCGCGCACCCTGGCAGCCCGACGCGATCCGCCGGGCGATCGAGGCCGAACAGGTCACCGTGGTGCACACCGACCCGGCCGGCGCGAGCCGGCTGCTCCTGCGGGACTCCACGCCGGATGCCGTTCCGCGGCTGTCCGCGCCGAAGCCCCGTGCCGAAGCCGCTCCCCGGCTTCGGACGCTGCGACTGCTCACCGTCACGGGCGAACGCCTCCACCTCGACGAACAGGCCTCACTGCAAGCCCGCCTGCGCACCGGCGTACGACTGCTCAACGTCTACGGGCTCACCGAGACCGCCGGCGCCGGCACCTGGTTCGAACTGCCCCAACTGCCCGGACCGGTCGACGACCCGGAACAGCGCGCCCTCCTCGGCACCCCCTTCCCCGGCTTCCGCGCCGAACTCCGCGCCGGACAGCTCCACCTCACCCCGCCCGACGGCGGCGACGCGATCCCCACCGGCGACCTGGCCCGGCTGCGCCCCGACGGGCTGCTGGAGTTCGGCGGCCGGATCCGCGACCGGGTCACCCTGGACGGCCGCACCCTCGACCCGCACGCCCTGGAATCCGCCATCCGCACCCACGAGGGCATCGGCGCGGCGATCGTGGCCGTCGTCGCCCGCCTCTCGGGCACCCGGCGCCTCGTCGTGTACGTCGCCCCGCCACCCGGCGAGCCGTTCTGGTCCTCGGGCGCCGGCCTGCCGGACATCGACGAGCTGCGCGAACACCTGGTGGGCAGGCTGCCCTTCGAGGAATGGCCCCGCGCCCTGGTCCGGCTGCGCGCCCTGCCCCGCAACCGGGCGGGCCAGGAGGACCGGGCGGCCCTGCCGCAGCCCGCGCAGGCACCGCCCGCCTCCGCGACCGGGGGAGTGGCCGGGAGCGGGAGCAAGTACGGGCCCGTGAGCGCGGGCAGCGCGCTCTCGGCGTGGGGCGCCCTCGGCTGCGGGGTGGTCATGCTGGGCCTCGTCGGCCTCCTGCTGACGAACGTGCTGTGGCCCGGATCGACGGACCTCACCGGCGTCCCCAACCCGTGGGCGTGGCTCTTCCGAGGCCTCTACCTGTTCGAGCTCCTGGCCTTCGGCGCCGGCGTGCTGTTCCTGCTCGGCGGCCGTCCCCGGATGCTGGCCCAGGGGCGCGGCCGCGCCCTCACGACCGCCGCCCACTTGGCCGTCGTCTACCTGCTGGTCGCCTGGTGGCCGCAGGACAACCTCTACCGGCTGGCGGCCAAGCAGGACTGGCCCCGGCAGGCCGCCCTCGTCTACACCTTCAACATCCCCTTGATGATCGCGGCCGGGGTCGTGGCCCTCTACCTGGTCCGCAAACCGGCCTCCCCGTTCGACTTCGACGACTGATCCGGGCGCGGAGGGTCGCCGAACATCTCCCCGAGCGCGCCGGCCCGCGCCCGTACCAGCGCCTCGGCCGCGTCCAGCACCTCCGCGCTGTGCGCGGCCACCAGGACGCCCAGCCACGGAGCCGGATCGAAGGCGCCGGTCGGGATCGCCGGGACGAACACCGCCCCGAGTTCGGAGCAGCCGCGCGCCAGGGCCGCACACAGCTCCTCCAACTGGGCGTCCGGCAGCCGGGCGCCCAGTTCCACCCGGTCGGCGATCCGTACGAGGTGCCCCGCGCCCCGCAGCGCATCGAGCCGGGCCGCCACCATGAAGGCGATCGACGGGCCGGTGAGCCGCAGGTTGGTCTCGGTCGGCGCCGGCCGCCCCGCGGCGTCGGCGACGAAGTCCACGTCGAACCAGCCCCGGTAGCCGCAGGCCGCCAGTTCCCGGCCCACGGCCGCCCCGAAGGCCACCATCGGCCGCTCCAGCCGGGCGGGCACCACACCCGGCCCCACCGTCGCTCCCCGGTACCCGCCGTCGGCCACGTCCATCACCGCCGCGCCGACCTCGTGCACCCGGCCCGCCTCGTCCACGAACCCGTCGTAGGTGAGATCCCGCGGCCCGTCCGGCTCCGCCGGGCCGTGTACGTACTCCTCCACCAGCAGCGGCCCGCGCGGCAGCCGCCGCAGCACCGCCCGCGCCCCGCCCGCCTCCCGGACGTCGGCGGGCGTGACCACCGTCGTACCCGAACCCCCGACACCGTGCTCCGATTTGAGAACACTGCTCTCGCCCGCCCTGGCCCGGGCCGCCAACAGCCGGATTGCCGCCCACCGGGTCCCGGCCCGCCACTGCGCGGGCAACGTGATCCCGGGATGCCCGCCGTCCTCCAGGATCCGGCCGAACAGGGCGTGCGCCGCCGACTTCGACTCGTACCGCAGCTCCCCGGGCCGCCACGGCCGGCCCGCCAGCCGCGCGAAGGGTGCCGTCCGCCCCCACGGTACGAGCGGCAGCCCGCGCCCCGTCACCCGCTCGGCCAGCGCCGCCCGGGCCCGTACGGCGTCCGACAGGCCGGGACCCCGCTCCACCAGGCCGTCGTACACCTCGACCGGCGCCTCCCAGCCCAATTGCCGTCCCACCAGGGCGATCCAGCCCGGCGGCACCGCCCGGGGCAGCACCAGGGCCGCCGGACGCGGGCTGTAGAAGGCGGCCAGGCAGGCGTAGTCGTGCGCCGCGCGCTGCTCGCCGTCCAGGGAGGCGTCGGCGAACTGCGCGTTGAACTCGGCGACATTGCCCACGTGCACCGCCGGGCCCCCGCCCGTCCAGGCGCGCGCCCAGGCGGCGAGCGGGGCCGGGGCCACCTCGAACCGCACCAGGCCGCCCGGGCCCGCGCCTTCGCCGGCTACCCCGACCGCCACCGCGCCCATGGCCCGGTAGAACCCGGCGGCGTGCGGATCGGCGGCTATGCGCAGCCTGCGGACCCCCAGCTCCACCGCCCGGCGCACGGCGTCCCGGTAGAGCAGCCGCCCCACGCCCTGGCCGATGGCCGCCGGCTCCACGAACAGCAGCCCCAGCTCTGCGTCCGGCGCCAGGTCGTGTCCGCGAAGTCCCGCCTGCCCGGTGGGGTCCGGCACGCGCGCTTGCCGCGTTCTCGTCGGTCGCCGATGCTCCGCATCGACTCCCTCCTCCGCCTTGCAATCGCACGCACCAGACCCCACCGGGCCCGCCCTCCGGGCGGACGGCGCTACTTCGCGGACACTCCCCAGCCCCTCCAGCGAGGCCAGCCCGAGCACCTGCCCGCGGCCGTTCTCGGCCACCACGATCCGGCGTGCCGTCACGTCCTCGGCGCGGATCCGCAGTTCTCCGGCGCACGCGGCCAGGAAGTCCTCGTCGTAGCCCCAGTGCGCCTTGGACCGCATCACCAGCCCGGTGAGCGCCCGCGCCTCCTCGGCCCGTGCGGCTCTGACCTCCATCATTTCCCGGCCTCCCCATGGTCCGCCGCGAGGCCGTGCGATAGATTCGGCCTCTCCACGGCACATACCTTCCCACCCACGCGGAGACAGGCTTCTCAATGAGCGACATCATCAACGGACTTGGCCGCACCAGCGCCTACGGCGCCCTCGGCCTGGTGCTGCTGATCCTCGGCATCGTCCTCGTGGACGTGCTGACGCCCGGGAAGCTCCCGAAGCAGATCTGGGAGGAGCGCAACCGCAACGCCTCCCTCTTCCTCAGCTCCGCGCTCCTCGGCATCGGCGGAATCGTCTTCACCTCGATCTGGACGACGTACGACGACTTCGGCAAGGGCCTGGCCTCCACCGCGGCCTTCGGCGTCCTCGGCCTGCTGCTGATGGCGGTGGCCTTCCTCGTGCTCGACGTGGTCACCCCGGGCAAGCTCGGCGCCATAGTGGTCGACCCGGAGCCCCACCCGGCGGTCTGGGTGTCGGCGGCCTGCAACCTCGCCGTGGCCGCCATCGTCGCGGCCTCGATCGCCTGACGCGGCCCGCGGCCCGCGGCACGCGGAAACCGACTACGGCGAGAGCGCTGCTCCCCACAGGGAGCGGCGCTCTCGCCGTTTTTCAGGACAGCTCCTACGCCAGGCCGAGCGCGAACACCGCGAAGCCCGCCGCCAGCAGCCCCGTCACGGCGCGGCGTACGGTGCCCGCCTTGCGCCCCTCCTTCGGCGGCCCCTCGAACCGGCGCGCGTACCGGGTGATGACCACCAGCAGCACCGCGAACACCGGCATCCACGCGACGCGCGCCACGAGCCACACCAGGCTGTCGGGAGCCGTCGTCAGCCCCGCCACCTCACCCACGAACGAACCGGGCACCGCCGCCGCCAGCATGGCGCTCTGGTGCCAGCACAGGATCGTCATCGCGCACAGGTTGACCACCACCACCGGTGCCCACAGCGCCGGCCGGGCCAGCAGTCCCGCCAGCCGGTCCCGCAGCAGGACGGCCGCACCCGACTGGGCCGAGGCCAGCGCCAGCACCAGCAGCGACGGCGGATGCGAGTTGGTCCGCGCCTCACCCGGGACGCCGACCATCGACGCCGGGTAGTGGAAGACCGTCAGCAGCGCCGCGAACAGCACGCCCCCGCCCACCAGCAGCAGCCACGCCCCGCGCCGCCCGATCCGCCGCTCGCCCCAGGACACGCCCAGCTGATAAGCGAACAGCCAGCCCGGCAGGATGTTCAGCAGGGAAAGCCAGGACGGCACGGAGTCCGCGAGCGGCCCGTAGCGCAGGAAGTCCACGACCGCGACCGAGGCGAGGAGCGGGGCCGCCGCCCACCCGCCGAGCCGGTGCGCGGCCCGCACGCAGTACGGGGTCAGCGCCGTGACCACCACGTACACCCCGACGAACCACAGCGGCTGGACCACCAGCGTGGCCCCCGTCCGCAGCGTCACCTCGGGCACCCCGGCGGCGTACAGCACCGGCGCGGCCAGCGCCCACACCGCCGTCACGCCGAGCACCGGGCGCCCCAGCCGGACGATCCGCCCCTTCAGCCAGGCCGCGGTGGACCCGGGGCGGCGCCGGAAGGACAGCACCGAGGCGTACCCGCCGACCAGGAAGAAGATCCCGAGCATCTGGAGCACCCAGCTCGCCGGGGCGAGGCCGCCGAAGGCGGACAGCGGGCTGGCGTTGTGCAGAGCGCCCTCGGAGTCCACGGTGAACCCGCCGAGCAGCCAGTGCCCGGTCGGCACCGCCAGCAGGGCGAGGGCGCGCAGCCCGTCGATCGCCCGGTCGCGGTGGCCCGGGGTCTGCCGGTCGATCCGGTCGGCGGCGCCCTTCAGCAGGGTCAGCGCGCGCGAGGTGCTCATCGGACCTCCCCCCGGGCGATCGCGGTGAAGGCGGCCAACGACTGGGTCCCGGGCGAGAAGTAGCCGGTGTGCCCCTTCACGTCGGCGGCGGGGACCCGGCGGGCGCCGAAAGCCGCCGAGGTGGGGTCGGCGCCGTGGCCGATCCCCGCCACCTCGACGTTCGGCACGTCGGCGATCCAGTCGGAGGGCCCCCGAGCCGCCCAGACCCGGGCGCCGGTGCCCAGAGCGGCGGCGGTCCGGGCGCGCATCCCCGGCGAGCCGAAGGCGACGATGTCGGCGGCGTCCGTGTGCCGGGCGGCCAGCCCGCAGACCACCGAGCCGTAGCTGTGGCAGAACAGCACCGGATCGGGAGAACCGACCGCGTCGAGCCCGGCCGTGAACCGGGCCAGCCGGTCCGCCCCCGCCTCGGCGAGCCGTCCCTCGGCCGCGTCCAGGCCGACGCCCACCGGAGTGGTGTAGCCGGTCCATGCCACGACGGCGGTGGACCCGCCCGCCGCCGCCCGCAGGGCGCGGGCCATGCCCGCCGGGCCGGTGCCGGGCTTGCGCGGGGCGTCGTGGGCGGTCGCGTCGTTGTCCGACCCCGGCACGATCACCGAGACGTGCTCCGCGTGCTCCAACTCCCCGAACACCTCGGCGACCTGGCCCCGGCCGCGCGGGTCGAAGGCCAGGATCCGGCGGTCCGGCGCGGCGAGGGAGGCGTAGCGCGCCCCGCCCGTGGCGGTGATCGCCAGCCGGTTGGCCTCGTACCGCAGGGGGAGCGGCGCCCCCTCCAGATTGCCTACCACCAGCGGGTGAGCGCGCAGGAGTTCCCGCTGCCGCGCCGGGTCCAGCCCCGCGAAGAACGCCGCGACCTCGGCCGGCGAGGCCATCCGCGGATCCGGCATCGGCCGCTGGCCGGCGGTGCTGTCGGCCAGCCAGGCGGCGGTGCCCGGCGGCGGCCCGGTGACCGCCGCCTGGCTGTCGCCCGAAGCCCAGCCGGCGGTTCCCGCGACGACGGCCACGGCCAGCGCGGCGGCACCCAGGGTCCTTGCGAAGCGGCGCATGCCCCTTCTCCTCTCCTCGTGTCGAGGAGGAAGGTAGGAAGCAGGTACCGCTCCGTACGTCGGACCAGGGAGCCAAGTCGGCTGTCATACCCCGGTAGGGGGTGGAGGAGACGGCGCCCCGGGTCTCCTGGGCCTTCGGTCCACTAGGGTCTGTCGTTCGGACCTTGAGCAGAGTGGCTACGACGCAGGGAGAGCAGGATCAGCAGCGCGAAGGCAGCGAACGCGGCGCCCGTGCGTGCGTAGTTGAATGCCTCCCAGCGAGCAAGGATCTCGGCGTGATCGGGGGGCGCCGAGGTTGCGGCCCACTGCTTGATTCGGCCGTTGATGGGGACGTTGCCGAGACGGGTGATCAGGAAAGACGCGACAGCGAGGAGCCCGGCGCCTCCGGCCAGCCACCGTGAGGTGCCACGGGTCATGGCGGCGAGCGCGAGGGCGCTGAGCGCCGAGATGCCCATGGCGCCTTGCATGGTGATGCCGTTCATCTGCATCAGCTGGGTGTGGAAGGACAGCCTCATGTCGAGCGGTACGGCGTTGAAGGTGGGTACGAGGTTGGCCGCTCCGTAGCCGAATGCGCCGGCGAGGGCGCCGGTGGACAGCAGGGCGAGGCCCTGGACGAGCCGGATGCGCATACGGATCACGCCCCCGTGTCCGGTTCGGCGGGGGTGAGGGGCCGCGTGAGCTGCTCGGCTCGTCGCAGCAGGCCGTCGGGTGTGAACTCCGCGAACATGTGGACTCGCGTGGACACCGGTCCGCCCTTGCGCATCTCGGCGTGGATCGTGAAGCGGGTCGCGATGCGGCCGCCGTCCGCGAACGCCTCGTGCACCTCGAACCGGAACGCTCGCAGGTTCTTGCGTACCGGTCGGAGGTGAGCGGCGAGGCGGTCCCAGTCGAGGGGTACGCCGTCGGCGACTTGAACGACGTCACGGGTGTAGTACCTGGACATCAGGCCAGAGGCGTCTTCCGAGCCATGGACCACGGCGTCGGTGAAGGTCGTGAAGAAGTCGGCGATGAACTGCTCGGGAGGTTTCGTGTGGAGAGGGTTCACCATGCTCCTGCCATGCGAGGGGCTGCACCCCGGGAGCGATCTCTTACGTGCCTGTAAGATATAGCGCGGCGGCTATTTCTGACAAGGGTGTAAGAGTTGACTGCTTTCGAGACTCCGGGAGACTCGCCGCGGGCACGGCCTCGCCGGCGCGCGGACGCTCAGCGCAGCAGGGTCGCGGTGCTGGACGCCGCCGTCCGGCTGCTGGCCGAGCGGCCCGACGCCGGTATGGCGGCCATCGCCGCCGCGGCCGGTGTGACCCGCCAGACCGTGTACGCGCACTTCGGCACCCGTGACGCGCTGCTGGACGCTGTCGCCGACCGGATCACGGACCAGGCCATGGCCGCGATGGACGAGGCGGAAGAGAACGGCGGCCCCGCCCTGGACCAGCTGCTGCAGCTCCAGGACATCGGCTGGCGGCTGTTCGAACGTAACCCGGTGCTCCTCCAGCTCGGAAGCACCCGCGCCGGCGCCCCCGCCGACCAGGCTCGGCATGAGCCCGTCGCAACCCGCCTCACCAGGCTGATCGAGCAGGGTCAGGCGTCAGGCGAGTTCGACCCCGTACCACCAGCCACCTGGCTGGTGGCCGCGATCATCGCTCTCGGCCACGCGGCAGGCGACGAAGTCGGGGCGCACCGCATGTCAGTGGAAGAGGCTGCCGCATGTCTACGGTCCGCCACACTCGCCCTCCTCGCGGTCGGGCCCCGGAACCCGGCGCCCTAGGCGGTTCGCCGATCACCGGCAGATCAGAGGTCCTCGTCGCGGTTCTCGGAGCGGCGACTCCGGCCGCGGCAGCGCCGCCGGACCGCAACAGGATGCTCACCTGGAACCTGGCGCGCAGCCCCGACATCTGGGGCGACGTCGGTACGCGGGCCCAGCAGTACGGCATCATCGCACTCCAGGAAACCCCCTTCACCCAGCCGGGCGGGGTCGGCACCCCCGCCGTTCCCAGGCCGCCGGCCGGGGCCGTCCCGACGAGCCACCAGGGGCTTCCCGCAGGCCCATCAACGGTGACGGCGGGCCGACTACCTCGTGGTCGAGGGCAGCGGAGCCACCCGTGCCTGGCTGAACGCCGGACCCGGCAAGTGGAACGACCACGGCTACATCGCCTCCGGATCCTCCGCCTGGACCGGCGGCCAGGTCCGGTTCGCCGATGTGGGCGGCGACGCCCGCGCCGACTACCTCGTCCTCGCCGACACCGGCGCCCTCGCGGCGTACCACAACGTCACGGGCGCGGAGGGCCGCATCGACTGGGTCGGCCAAGGAGTGATCGCCACCGGCACCGGGGCCCCCGGCTCCAGCGTCCGGATCTGACCCGCACTGACCTGACCCGTACCGACAGATCACCAGCCGGGGCGGACACCACCGCCCCGGCTTCCGCCGATACGGCTAGCCGGTGTCGCCCGGCCGCACCAGTCCCGCCTCGTACGCGAAGATCACCGCCTGCGCGCGGTCCCGCAGGTCCAGCTTGCCCAGCACCCGCCCGATGTGCGTCTTCACCGTCTGCTCCGCCACCACCAGATGCCCGGCGATCTCCTGGTTCGACAGCCCGCGCGCGATGAGCTCCAGCACCTCGGTCTCACGCGGGGTCAGCCCGTTCAGCCGCAGCGCCGGATCCTTGCGCGGCGCCGGGCGCTGCTTCACGAAGTCCGCGATCAGCCGCCGGGTCACCGAGGGCGCCAGCAGCGCCTCGCCCGAGGCGACCACCCGGACCGCCGCGATCAGGTCCGCCGGCGGCGCGTCCTTCAGCAGGAACCCGGACGCGCCGGCGCGCAGCGCCTCGTACACGTAGTCGTCGATGTCGAAGGTGGTCAGCATCAGCACCTTAGGCCGGTGCACCACCCCGGGCGGAGGATCGAGCAGCTCGCGCGCTGCCGAGAGGCCGTCCATCTCCGGCATCCGTACGTCCATCAGCACCACGTCGGGGTGCACGGTGCGGGAGACCCGCACACCGTGCCGGCCGTCGGGTGCCTCGCCGACCACGTCGATGTCGGCCTGCGCCGACAGCAGCGCGGCGAACCCCGCCCGCACCATGGCCTGGTCGTCGACAATGATCACGCGGATGGTCAACTGGCTTCCTCAGTGGGTTCGTTCAGAGGCAGGCGGGCGGCGACCCGGAAGCCGCCGTCGGGCAGCGGACCGGTGTCCAGCGTCCCGCCGGTCAACCGTACGCGCTCCCGCATCCCGACCAGTCCGTGCCCCGTCCCCGAACTCTCCAGCGCCACCACGGCGTCGCGCGCCGGGCCGTTGACGACGAGCACCAGCACCTCGTCCTCGTCGGCCGTCACCGAGACCCGCGTCGGCGCCCCCGGGGCGTGCCGCACCACATTGGCCAGCGCCTCCTGCACGATCCGGTACGCCGACAGGTCCACGGCCGGCGGCGCGGCCTTCGCCGCACCGGCCGCCAGGGACAACTCCACCGGCTGCCCGGCCCGTACGGTCGCCTCCACCAACTGCTGGATCCGCCCGATGCCCGGCTGCGGAGCCCGTTCGCCGTCCGCGCCGTCCACCCCGCCCGCGCCGTCCCCGCGCAGCACCGTCAGCAACCGCCGCATCTCGCCCAGCGATTCGCGCGCGCTCGCCGCGATCGCCGCGAACTCCTCCCGCACGGGCTCCGCCATGCCGGGCAGCCGGTACGGCGCCGAGTCGGCCTGCACCGTGATCACCGACATGTGGTGGGCCACCACGTCGTGCAACTCCCGTGCGATCCTGGCCCGTTCCTCCAGGAGCGTCCGCCGCGCCCGCTCGGCCTCGCTGATGCTCTCCTGCTCGGCGATCCGCTGCTGGGCATCGCCCAGACCGCGCAGTGCGCCCGTCACCGCCAGGAAGGCCCCGCTCAGCACGAACAGCAGGGCGACGGTGTTCGTCACCCCGGCGGGCTGGAAGAAACCGAGCACCACCCCGGCCGCGCCCGTCACCAGCCACACCTGGACCAGGGTCCGGATCGACTCGCGCAGCCCCAGGCAGATCATCACCACGAGGTACCCGACGATGGTCATGGGCGGCCACGGCCAGGCGTGCCCGGCCACCTTGTCGGCGCCGACCAGCAGCACGGCCCCGACGACGTCGGCGAGCAGCACCATGCCCCAGGCCGACAGGGGCCGGGTCACCGCCAGCAGCAGCGGCACGGTCTGCGCCACCCCCAGTGCCCCCGCCCACCCGCCGGCCGCCTGGTAGTCGTCGGCCAGCACCGCGATGGTCACCGGAAGCAGCGTCACCACGAAGACGGCCACGACGGCGAACGGCAGCATCCGCTGCCAGGCCTTGGGCGCCCGCGCGAACAGCGGCTCGGCCGCCCGCGCGGGAGTGCGCAGCACCACGGCGAGCTGGGCCAGCGCGCCGGGCCTCCGGTTCCCGCGGCGCTCACGGGAACCGGCGCGGGCGGGGACCGGGATTCGGGCTTTGAGGCGCATGATCGGACCAGCGTATGCGCCCGGGGCGCGGAAACGGCGTACGGGTAGGCTGCCCGCGGCCGAGGCGAGATCCGAAAGAGACGGCCTGGGGGAGCGGTACGCATGGGCGGGGCAGCCGCGCTGGAGAAGCTCGTGCCGGTACTGCTGGCCTTCGGCGGCGGAGTGCTGCTCGCCCGCCGCAAGACCGTCCCGGCCGAGGCCTCCAAGGCCTTCGCCGACTACGCCTTCCTCTTCGCCGTCCCCTGCTACCTCTTCGGCAACATCTACGCCTCCGACCTCGGCGCCCTGTTCGACTGGCGGGCGATCGGAGGCTACGCCGCGGCCGCCGCCCTCGCGGTGCTCGCCGTGGCGCTGGGCGCCGCCGCGTACGGCATACGGGAGCCCCGCGCCGTCGCGCTGCGGGTGATGGCGGGCGTCCAGGTGAACACCGCCTACTTCGCCGTGCCCGTCTTCATCACCGTGTTCGGGACGGCCGCGCCGATCTTCCCGGTGCTGCTGTTCCAGGTCTGCGTGCTCTCCCTCGTCGTCATCTCCGTCATGGAGCTGGGCCGGGAGGGCGCGGCGGACACCGGCCCCGCCACCCGTCTGACGCGGGCCGTCCTCGCGTCCCTCGCCACCCCGCTCGTCCTCGCCTGCAACGCCGGGATCCTGCTCAACCTGCTGTCCGTGCGCGTCCCGGCGGTGGTGCTCGACGGGGCCGCCTTCGTCGGCGACAGCGCCTCGCCGGTGGCCCTGTTCGCCCTCGGCCTGCACCTCGGCGGCCTGGGCCTGGACATCCGGGGCACCAGCCGCGAGGAGTTGGCCCTGATCGCCTTCAAATGCCTCGCCTTCCCCCTTCTGGCCTGGGTCGTGTGCGGGGCGTTGTTCGGCGTACGGGGCGAGTGGCTCGCGTACCTCGTGCTGATCGCCGCGATGCCGACCCCGCAGAACCTCTTCGTCTTCGCCCAGCGCTACGACATCGGGGTCGACCTCTCCGCCTCGCTCGTGATCAAGAGTTCGGTGGTCTCGCTCCTGCTGCTGCCGTTCTGGCTGCAGACTGTCGTCTCGTGAACGAGACGACAAAACCCCGCCGTTGCGGCGCCCCCGACCGGTCCCTCGCCCTCGCCACCTTCGGACTGCTCGCCGCCTGGACCGTGCACGACCTGGAAGAGGTCGCCACGATGGCCCGCTGGTCGCGCTCCAGAGTCCCCGTCCTGCGCTCGCGCCATCCCCGCGTCCCCGACCGGATATGGCGCGGCGTCACCGACGTCGACAGCCGCGAGTTCGCCACCGCCGTCGGTCTCATGGGCCTGGTCGTCGCGACGGCCGCCGCCGACGGATACCGCACCGGCGGGCGCTCCGCCTTCTACCGGGCCGCGCTCGACGGCTTCGGCCTGCACGGCCTCGTCCACCTCGCCCAGGCCGCCGCGACGCGCGGCTACACCCCCGGCGTGGTCACCTCTCCGCTCGTGGTCGTCCCCTTCACCCTCTGGGCCCGCGGCCGGCTGCGGCGCGCCGGGGTGCTGCGGCCCGCCCGCGCGCGGGACCTGGCGCGCGGGCTCGGCCTGGCCGCGGCGGCCACCGCCGGGGCGCACGCCGTGGCCCGGCGGATCCGGTAGCCGCGTCCGGCCGATCGGGTCGGCCCCGGCTCGTTCCCCCGGCGGGCCACGCTCGTTGACCGGGCATGGAGCTGCTGCCGACCATCGCGGCGCCGGGCGTCGGTGAACGGGCCGACGCCGCGGCCGATGCCGCCTGTCACCTCTACGACGCCGTCGCGCCCTGGGGCACCGGCGAGCCCGGCGGCTGGAGCCGGACCGCCGCCGAGGACGCCGCCGAGACGATCGAGACCACCGCCCGCGCCCTCGCGTTCATCGACCCGCGCGCCGAGGTCATCCTCGCGCCGGTCCACGAGGCCCTCGCCGACCTGCGCCGCCGCCTCGCGCTGGCCCCGGCCGACCTGCTGACCGTCGAGGACCTGCCGGCCACCCCGCGTACGGTCGGCAACCCGCGCCGCACCCGCTGGGTGCGGGTGGTCACGCCGCCCGCGCCCCGGCGACCGCCGCCTGGTACAGCTTCCTGATCTGCGCGCCGAAGTAGGAGCTGTACGAGACGTCGGGCGTGGTCCCGCCGGTCTTCCAGCCGCCGATGACCCCGACCACGTCACCGGTCCCGGTGCGCGCGTCGTAGCGCGTGAGGAACGGGCCGCCGCTGGTTCCGCCGGGATATCCGGTGCAGCGGATCCGCAGGAACGATCCGGGGCTCCTCGCGTCGCGGCTGGTGAACTTCGTCGTCCGGTTGACGCACACGCGCGGCCGCGCGGCCGACGCCGGATGGCCGATCAGGGTGACGCTCGGGTGCGTGAACGCCGCTCCGGTGACGAGCCGGTTCCCGCCGACCACGTCCTCCACCCGCCGTCCGCCGGCGCCCGGGCCGACCTGGGCGAAGGCCACGTCGAGCGTGGCCGCCCGCTCGGATCCCTCACGCCGGTAGCGCGGATCGATCCACACCTTCGAGCGCCCCCGGGCGTCGCGCAGCACCGGGAACAGCCCGTACGGCCGGGGCTTCGCGCGCGTGTACCGAGGTACGAAGG
The DNA here is from genome assembly GCF_053591315.1 of Streptomyces sp. NPDC003042. Lineage (NCBI taxonomy): Bacteria > Bacillati > Actinomycetota > Actinomycetes > Kitasatosporales > Streptomycetaceae > Streptomyces > Streptomyces sp. NPDC003042. The sequence goes on along the minus strand of NZ_JBSFTP010000031.1, from coordinate 50,273 downwards.
CCACCTGGCGGGAGTCCGTGCCGAGCAGGCAGTGCGCCGCGCTGAGCACCAGGTTGCGGCCGGGCGAGGAGACCACGCTGGCGGTGCAGAAGTACGCGCCGCCGCCCTTCATGACGAACATCCTGCCGACGACCGGGACCCCGCCGAAGTCCCGCCCCACACCCGCCGGGGCGGGTGCGAGGGCCGGGACGGTGAGGGGGAGCGGCCGGGGCCCCGGGGCGGGCTGTCCCGGCAGCGGGGCGGGGACGGCGGACCGGGCCACAGGGAGGGACGGGACGGCGGAGGGGGACGGCGTGGCGGGGGCGGCCGGTCCGGACGACAGGGCCGGGCCGGGGGAGCCCGTCGCGGCGCCGGGCTCCGCGTCGGCCGTCCCCGGGGGACCGGGCACCGGGACGGCCGAGGCCATCCGTTCCGGAGTCCAGAAGGCGGCGGCCTCCCGCGCGGACCAGCGCCCGGCGGCGGTCTCGGCGCCGGCCGTCTCCGCGAAGGGCAGCGAACCGCCCGGCAGCAGCAGGGCGGCCGCGGCCACGGCCGCCGCCACCGTCAACGTACGTCGCATGTCGTGCTCCTGTTCCTGTTCCTGACGGACTGACGGACTGACGGACTGACGGACTAGAGGGCGTGGGGAAAACGGAACAGCCGGTCGGGGTCGTAGGCCCGCCGTACCTCCTCCAGCCGCGGCAGGTTCGGCCCGTAGTAGGCCTCGCGCCAGCCGGCGAGCCGGGGATCCGCGTAGTTCTGGTACGCCCTCCCGCCGGCCCACGGGCGCAGGTCCTGCCAGAGCCGGTCGAGCCAGGCCCGGTGCCCGGCCACCTCGGCGGCGGTCGCGGCCTGCGGCCAGTGGACGAGGTACTGGGCCAGGAAGGCGCTGCCGCGGTGCACGAAGGCGGTGTCGGCAGCGGCCACCCGGTTCACGGCCCCGCCGCACACCCCGTCGAACTGGACCACCCCGCGCCCGCCGCCCGGCGCCTCCCTCCCGTACCGCCGGACGGCGTCCAGCACGGCGGCGACCGCCGCCTCCGGGAGTCCGGCGGGGCCCCAGAAGTCCGAGCGGGCGGCGTAGGACTCCCGCTCCAGGCGCCCCCGGGGGTCCCGGCCGGGCAGCCAGACAGGGCCCGTACGGTGTCCGCGTAGCCGCGTACGACGATCCAACTGTCCGCCGGACCGCGCCCGACCAGGTCCGAGAGCCGGGTGAGCTGCCGCTCTAGCTCGCCGCGCCCGTCGAGGCAGACCACCCGCACGGCCGGAGCCGCGGCCGGCCCCAACTCCACGGTGAACTCCACCTGGCTCCAGAACGGATCGGGCAGCCCGGCCAGCCAGCGCTGCCAGCCGCCCAGCACCGCCGGGGAGTCGGCGCCGGGCCAGTGCAGTTCCGCGAAGGCGGCATCGGCGACCCGGTGGGTCCGGAAGCGGAACTCCGTGACCACCCCGAAATTACCGCCCCCGCCTCCGCGCAGGGCCCAGAACAGCGAGGGGTCGCTGTCGGCGTCGGCCTCGCGCACCACCCCGTCCGGGGTCACCACCCGGGCGCCGAGCAGCCGGTCGCAGGTGGTTCCGTAGGCCCGGGAGGCGAGCCCCAGGCCGCCGCCGAGGGTGAGCCCCGCGATCCCGACGGAGGGACACAGCCCGGCCGGGATGCCCAGGCCGCGCGCGGCGAGGGCGCCCTGCACGTCGGCGAGCCGGGCGCCCGCGCCGGTCCGCACCTCGTCCCCCTCGACCGCCACGGTGGCCATGGACCCGGCGTCGACCACGAGCCCGGCGGCCCGCGTCGACCACCCCGGGTAGCTGTGGCCGCCGCCGCGCGGCACCACCGGGACGGCGGAGCGGCGGGCGAAGTCCAGGCAGACGGCCACGTCCCCGGCATGCGCCGGGTAGGCCACCGCGCCGGGCCGGACGGCATCGTAGCGGGGCTGGAACAGCTGCCGGGCCTCGGCGTAGTCCCCGTCACCCGGCCGTACGACCCGCCCGTCCATCGCGCGGGCCAGCGCCCCGAAGTCGGCAACCCGCGCGGGCGCCGCCCCTTCCCGCCGGCGCGCCCCGACGGTGGCCAGGACGGCGGAGGCCGCTCCCGCGAGGACCCGGCGGCGATGGAGACTCATCCCTCCTTCCTGCCACCGAGCGGCCCGATCGGGGCGAAGGCGGGCCCGAGGAGCGCGGGCTGTCCCCCGATCGGCTCACCTGCCCGGCGGGCGGGCCGTCACCTGCGGGCCAGCAGGAAGGCCTGCGGGGACCGCTCCCGCGCGTCCGGCTCCCGCACCAGCCGGGCCACCTCGGCCAGCCCGGCGCCGGCCAGCAGTTCCGCGATCAGGTCGGGCGGGGTCCAGTACACGTCGAGGTCGACCGGATGGCCGTACGCGTGCTCCAGCCGGATCCGCTCGTCCCCCGCCTTGAACGCGACCAGCGCGTACCCGCCGGGCGCCAGCACGCGGGCGAACTCCGCGAACACCGCGGGCAGTTCCTCCGGCGGGGTGTGCACGGTCGAGTACCAGGCCACGACCCCGCCCAGCACCCCGTCCGCCACGTCCAGCGCGGCCATCGAGCCCACCTCGAACCGCAGCCCCGGATAGGTGCGGCGGGCCACCGCCACCATCGCGGGGGACAGGTCGACGCCGAAGGCCCGTAAGCCGAGCCCGTCCAGGTGGGCCGTCACCCGGCCGGGGCCGCAGCCCAGGTCGGCGACGGCCCCGCCCGCGCCCCCGCCCGCGCCCCCGCCCTCGGCGCGTACGTACTCGGCGAAGGCGGCCAGCATGCCCCGGTCCAGGGGCCTGCCCGCCTCCGCGGCGGCGAGCAGCCGGGCGTAATCGACGGCGACGGCGTCGTAGGACGCCCGTACGGCATGGAGGTACGAGGTCTCGGTCATGCCCCCGAACGTAGCCGGATCCGTCGCGTCGCTACTCCCCGTCCAGCGGATTCGGCAGCTCTGCCCACTGGTCGCCCGGCACACCGGGACTCAGCCGCATCAGCGTCAGCGCCTTCACCGGCAGCGGCCCCGACCGCAGGGCCTCGGTGTCGGCGGTGGATGCCGTGCCGTCCAGCGCTGCGGCCAGGTCCTCGCCGAAGGCCCGCGCCGAACCGGCCGTGGCCGCGAGCGCCCCGCCCACGAGCGAGCCGAACACCTTGCGCCGCAGCGCCGTCTCGTCGTCCGTGACCAGCCGGCCCGACAGGGGCGGCGCCGGCAGACCGTGCCGGGCGAGCCGGGCCGGGCTGACCCGGATGTCCGCGAGGTCGCGGTAGACCAGCCGCAGCGGGTCGCCGGCCGGGGAGAGCACGACCAGGAGATTCTGGCCGTGGGCCTCCAGGGCCACCCCGAGGTCCAGCAGCCGCAGACACACCGAGAGCGCGAGGCGGGCGAACGCGGCCCGCCAGACGGCGGAGCGCGCGAGGGAGGTACCCGCCAGCGCCGCCACCGGCACGACCCGCTCACCGGGCCGCGCGTACACCTCCGGCGGCTCGCGCAGCACCGCCGCCAGATCCGGACTGTGCGCGGTGGCCGCGCTCAGCGTGCGGGTGACGTGTAGGCGCCCGTCGAGCCGCTCGGACAGGGCGTGGGCGAAGGCGGAGAGCACGGCCGCCGTCTCGACGGAATAGCCGGAGATGTCCCGGACGGAGGAGGTCAGGCGGGTGCTCAGCGCCGTCTTCACATGGGCGCCGCCCCCGGCCGGGGCGAGCGTACGCAGCGACATGAGCGGATGCGCCGCCGTCCCGGCCCGTACGCCGTCACGGCCCCACCCGTCGCCCTTCAAGACGTGCTCGGCCTGCCACGGGTGCACCGGGACCAGGATCCGGCCCCCGTCCCGCAACGACTCCGGCCAGTCGCCCGTCACCAGGCACTCCTCGGCCCGTACGGGGATCAGCCGCAGCTCGACCAGCGGCCGGTGCTCCGGCGCGTACGCGAGCTGCTCGGCCACCGAGAAACCGGGCCGGGAACGGCAGTTGGGGTGGTACGGATGCCCGTCGACCACGCGCTGCTCCCACTCCCAGGTGCTGCCCGGGGCCTCCTGCGCCCCGCCGGGCTGGCCCGCCCGCGACAACGCGAGGGAGGCGGTGCTGTCGTCCAGCTCGGCGGCGAAGGCGGCCCCGTGCGCCACCCCCAGCGCCGCCGTCAGCCGCGCGGCCTGCCGGTACGGGCGTCCGTCGAGCCGCACCTCGCTCACGTAGGCCCCGGTCGCGTACGGATCCGCGGGCGGCCCCTCCAGTCGGCCGCCCCCGGCCAGCAGCAGCGTCAGCCCGTCCGGCCGGTGCTCCCGGCGCACCACCCACGGCAGCGGCTCGTGGGCCAGCGCCCGCCACAGCCGGGTGAGCACGGCCGCCCGCGCGCCGCCCAGCGCTGCCTCGTACGCCGGCCCGAGCCCGGGCCGTACGCCCGCCAGCGCGGCGGCGACCGCCTCCTCGGCGGCAGAGGAGGCGGAGGCGGGCGAGTCGGGGGATCCGGCGGAGGCGGGTGAGCCGGGTGAGCCGGGGAGGTGCGTGCTGCGGTCCAGGGCCCCGTTCCTTTCGGTCGCTTTGCCTGATGATCAGTCATCATCGCGGATACTGCGGATACTGAAGATCACGGCCGGTGGTGCGCCTCGCGAACCTCCGGCGCACCGGATGGACCGAATGGAACCAGTGGACCTCAACGCCGCCGCCGACGCATACGCCTCCACTCCCCTCCTGAACTGCCTGCTGCGGGAGGTGGCCGACGTGGAGAGCGGTAGTGACGAGGGCGGGCAGGTCCACCGGCTGCGGGGCAGCGGACGGCTGCTGCGGGTGCACGGCGGGCGCCGCCCCCGGGATCCGGCCCTGCGCATGGCGGAGGGCTGGGCTCCGCTCGGCCACGCGGAACTGGTCAAGCTGACGTGCGAGGAGCTGCGCCGCTGCACCGGGGTCTCCAACGACGAACTGCCGGGCGAACTCACCGACAGCCGGGACGCCGTCGCCTCCCTGCTGGCCGCGCGCGCCGCCGACGCGGCGCCGCGGGACCCGTTCCTCCGCTCCGAGCAGCACCTGGTGATGGGCCATCCGTACCACCCCGCCCCCAAGGCCCGGGGCGGCGCGCCCGCCGCGAGCTGGCTGCCGTACGCCCCCGAGGCCCACGCCCGCTTCCCCCTGGTCCTGCTCGGGCTGCGCGAGGACCACGTCGTCGAGGAGGGCGGCCCGGACACCGCCGACGCGTTCGACACGCTCGCCGCGATCCTCGACGGCCCCCGACCGCCCGCCGGATACCGGGCGCTGCCCGCGCACCCCTGGCAGCTCGATCTGGTCGCCGGCCGGCCGCAGGTGCGCGAGGCCTTCGCCGACGGGCGCCTGCTGCGGCTCGGCCCGACCCGGCTGCCGGTGTGGCCCACCGCCTCCGTCCGGACCCTCTACGCGCCGGGCCCGGACGCCGACCTCTTCGCGAAATTCAGCCTCGACGTCCGGATCACCAACGACATACGCCGACTGTGGCGGCACGACCTCCTGCGGCTGCGCCGTACCGACGCCGCCGTGGAGGCCGGATTCGCCGCGCTGCGCCGCCGTACGGGCTCGAACGCCGTGTGGCTGCGCGACCTGGGCTATCGCACCGCCGCCTTCGCCTTCGAGGAACTCGCCGTCCTGGTCCGCGACGGCCTGCGCACCCGGGTGGCCGAGGGGGCCACGCCGCTGCTGGCCGCCGCGCTCGCGGAGGGCTTCCCCCACGCCCCGCCGACGGGCGCGGTCGACCCGGGCGCGTGGTGGCGGGCGTATCTGCGCCATGTCGTGCCCCCGGTGCTCCACCTGTTCGCCCGGCACGGGATCGTGCTGGAGGCCCACCTCCAGAACTGCCTGGTCGCCGTCGATGCGCAGGGCATGCCGGTGCAGGCGCTCTACCGCGATGCCGAGGGCGTGAAACTCCCCGATGACATGCCGCGCGCGGGCGCCTGGGAGCGGCTCGTGTACTGCCTGGTGGTCAACCACCTGGCGGAGGTCGCGGGAGCCGTGGCCGAGCGGCACCCCGAACTCGCCGGGCAGGTCTGGCCGGCGGTCCGCGAGGAACTGCTGCGCTACGACGCCGAACACGGCCTGCCGGAGATCGCCGGACTCCTCACCGCCCCCACGCTTCCGGCCAAGACGAACCTGCTCCTGCGATGGACGCGGGCGGACGGCGCGGCCGCCCGCTACGTCCCGCTCCCCAACCCGCTGCGCCGCTAGGTCCTGTCCGGGTGATCTTCGCGGGCCCGCGCTGCCTGGCAGGGCACCTCCCTGCGTTGTCGGACCGCGCGAGTACGCCCAGTACGAGCTGCGGCCCCTCCACCTTGCGATGCAGCTCGGCATCCGGAGGATGGATCGAAGAGCCGAGACGGAGCGAGCGCAGCGAGTGCGGTGCGCCGGACGCCGCGACCCGGCAAACCTTTCCGGCCACAGCACTAGCCGGTCGAGTCGGCCTTCGGCTGGATCGGCTTGTGGCCGGGGTACACGTGCCCGGGGCTCACGATGCGGGTGATGGCTTCGCCGAAGAGGGTGCTGGGCTCCTGGCCGTCGTGCAGGACGTCGGTGTTGAGGAGGACGACCATGGTCGCCTGCGCCTGCGGCAGGTAGATCGTCAGCGACTCGTACCCGGGCAGTGAACCGTTGTGGCCGATCCAGCCCTGGACGTTGAAGATGCCCAGACCGTAGCCGGCGCCCGGAATGCCGATCGAGGTGGTCTTCAGGCGCTCGGCCTGGGTCGCGGGCGTCAGCAGTGTGCCGGTGGCGAGGGTGCGGGCCCAACTGCGCAGGTCCTCGAGGTTGGAGACCATCGCTCCCGCGGCCCAGGCCCAGGACGGGTTCCAGTCGGTCGCGTCCACGGTCTTCCCGCCCGAGCCCGTCGTGTAGCCGTGCGGGTGGGGTTCCGGGAACTGCGCGCCTGTAGGGAAGAACGTACGGCGCAGCCCGGCCGGCTCCAGCACCTCTTGACGGATGACATCGGCAAGGGGCCGGCCGGTGACCTTCTCCACCACCAGTCCCAGCAGGATCAAGTTGGTGTTGGAGTACTCGAACTTCTCGCCCGGCTGGAACTGCACCGGGTGCTCGAAGGCGTAGTCGAGCAGCTGCCGGGGCGTGAGCCGCCGCTCGGGGTGGTCGAGGAGTTCCTTCGCGAAGGCGTCGTCCTCGCTGTAGTTGAAGAGCCCGCTGCGCATGCCCGCCAGTTGACGCAGGGTGATGCGGTCGCCGTTCGGGACGCCGCTGATGTACGTGCCGATGGGGTCGTCCAGGCCGACTTTGCCCTGGTCGACCAGTTTGAGGAGCGCGGTGACCGTGAACGTCTTGGTCTCGCTGCCGATGCGTACGTAGAGGTCGGTCCTCATGGGCGCGCCCGTGGCCTTGTCCGCGACACCGAAGGCCTTGACGTAGCTTCCCTTGCCAGGGGCCCACAGGCCCACGACCACGCCCGGTACCCCCGCCTCGCGCTGGACCTGCCGGATGGCCGCGTCCAGTCGCGCCGCGACGGCCGGGGTGAGCTGCGAGAACTCCGCCTCGCCGTCGGGGGAGGGGGAGGGGGAGGGCGAGGGGGCCGCGGCGACGGTCCGGCCCGGATCCATGGGGCCGGCCGGCGCTCCGTAGGCGGAGCCGGCGAGGGCCGGGGTGACCAACAGGCCCGTTGCGGCGGCCGCCACGCAGGCCCTGCGTATCCGTAGGCGCCTGGAGTTCACGGTCATGCCTCCTGTCACACGGGGATCGAGGCAACACGACCAGCGTAGGCACACTGCCGAACCACCCGCGCGGCGAGCCCTCGCGCCGGTATTCCGGCGACATTTGGCCAAGGTGCGCTCCGTCCCGCGCACCCGCGTTCCGAAAGGTATAGACCAATGCTACGTTGGTCGAGCAGACCGCAGTCCTTGACCACCCGTCAGAGGAGAAGCCATGCCCTCCCCTTCGCGGGGCGGCGGCCCGGCCGCCCTGCCCAAGTATCAGCGGATCGCCGCAGCGCTACGGGACGAACTCGACCGTGCCGCCCACGCGTCCGGGGCCAGACTGCCCTCCGAACGCAGCCTGGCCGCCCGCTACGAGGTCAACCGCCAGACCATCCGCGCCGCCCTCCAGGAGCTGCGCGCCGACGGGCTCATCGTCACCGGACGCCGGGGCACCCGCGCCGCGGACGCCGAGGCGCGGCAGGATCCGCCGGACCCGGCCGGCCGGCCCCCGGCGTCCGCCCCTCCGTACGCGGCCCCGGCCCGACCGTCCGGCTCGGCGCCCACCCGGACCCGGCTCACCCTGGTCACCGTGCCGCCCTCGCTCGCCGCGCTGCTCGGCATGCGGGGCGGGGAGCGCACCCTGGTCCACCACCACCGGGCGTACGGCCCGGCCGGAGACGCGATGCGGCACTCCGTGACCTACCTCTGCCCGCGCACCGTCGCCGGTGCCCCGGAGCTGGCCGGCTACCTCGACCGCGAGGCTGCTGCCCGCGACGAGGACCTGCGGCCCCTGCACCGCTGGCTGGAGCGGGCCGCGGCGCACGGCCGGACCGCCGAGACGATCACCATGACCCGCACCAGCCACCCCGCGACCCGGACCCCTGCCTGCGGGCTGACCGTACGCCGCACCCTGCACGACACCTCCGGCAGGCTGCTCGCCGTCACGGACCTGGCCTTCCCCACGTGGGACCGGCTCACCTTCCACCGTGACCCGGTGGCCGTCGGATTCCGTGTGACCTAGCGCACCTAGTAGGCGGTGATCACGGATGGCCCGGCCGGCTCCGGCGCGTCCGGCGCGACGGGGACCGCGGGGGCGTCCGATGTGGCGGGGGCGGCGGCCGGGGCCCCGGTCAGCAGGGCCAGCAGGCCGGCCACCTGGACTCCGGCCTCGGCGGGGTGGCGGAAGACCGCGCCCGCGGAGATCTCGTAGCGGTTGCGCCGGCCGTCCCGCACGCGCCGCAGATACCCGTCCGACTCCAGGTCGGCCACGATCGTCTGTACCGTGCGCTCGGTCAGCCCGCACGCCATGGCGACGTCCTTCAGTCGCACGGCCGGGTCTCGGGCGATGCTCACCAGGACACGTGCGTGATTCGTGAGGAACGTCCAGTTCTGCCGACGCGTCGGATTGCCCATCGGGTCATGATGCGCGATGCGATTCCTGTGATGCAAGACGCGAAATAGATTTCCGGTATTTCTTGACGTACGAGCGGATCCGGTCCAGCATCGACGGCAGTCAAGGTCCCGCGCCGCAAGCCGACCAGCCCAAGGAGCGAACCCCATGCCGGTCCCTGCCCCGTTCTCCCATACCGCCGACACCGACACCCGCGCGGTCGTCCTGCCCGGCTCCCGCCGGAGCGGCGCCGAGGCCGCCGCCCGCACGGCGGGCCTGCCCCGGATCGACGAGCCCCGCGAGGTCGCCCCGGCGGACGCACGGGAGATGTCGAAGGTCTTCTTCCAGCGGCTCCGCGAGCTGACCGAGGGCACCCCGGAGTACCAGTACGTCCGCAACACGCTCATCGAGATGAACGCCTCGCTCGTCCAGTACGCCGTCCGGCGCTTCCGCAACCACGCCGACGGCGGGGACATCGAGGACATCGTCCAGGTCGGCACCATCGGCCTGATCAAGGCCATCGACCGGTTCGACCCGGAGCGCGAGAACGAGTTCTCCACCCTGGCCATGCCGTACATCACCGGTGAGATCAAGCGGCACTTCCGCGACACCACCTGGGCCGTCCGCGTCCCGCGCCGGCTCCAGGAGCTGCGCATCGAGATCGCCAAGGCGAAGGAGGAGCTGACCGTACGGCTGGACCGCTCGCCGACCGTCGCCGATCTCGCCGCCTACCTCCACCTCACCGACGAGCAGGTCATCGAGGGGCTGGTCGCCGCCAACGGTCACACCAGCGGCTCCCTCGACGCCCCGCACGGCGAGCACGACGAAGGACCCGCCGACGGCCACACCCTCGCCGACGTCATCGGCGAGGAGGAGCCGGCCATGGAACTCGTCGAGGACATCCAGACCCTGGCCCCGCTGCTCGACCAGCTCACCGACCGCGAGCGCCGCATGCTGCGGATGCGCTTCGGCGAGGAGCTGACCCAGGCCCAGATCGGCGCCGCCCTCGGCATCTCCCAGATGCAGGTCTCGCGGCTGCTGACCCGGCTCCTCGCCCACCTGCGGGCCTCCATGCTGGAGACCCCGGAGTCCGAGCGGCCCTGAGCCGGGTCACCTCGTCCGCCCCCCAGGTCCTGACCAAGCCCTACTGGCCGACCGGCACCCGGTCGGTGTCCGGCCTCGGCGTCCGGTGCTCGGCGCGGCCACGCGGCCGCAGCGGCCACCAGAGCGAACGGCCCAGGAGCGCCGCCAGCGCCGGCACCAGGACGATCGACAGGACGAAGGCGGAGAGCAGGATCCCGACCGCCGTCGCGAAGCCGACCTGCTGGGTGGACGGGGCGGGGTTGACGGCCAGGCTCCCGAAGGAGGCGGCCAGCACCAGCCCCGCGGCCGCGATGGCCGGCGCGGTGTGGCGTACGGCCCGGCCCACGGCCGCGCGGGCCGACCCGGGCTTCTCCATCTCCTCCCGGATCCGGTCGCTGATCAGGATGTTGTAGTCGGTGCCCAGCGCCACCACGAACAGGAACAGCACCAGCGGGAGCGAGAAGTCCACGCCGGGCCGTCCCAGCCCGTGCTGGAAGAGCAGCGTCGAGGCCCCCAGGGTGGCGGCGAAACCCAGCCCGACCGCGAGCATCAGCACCACCGGAGCGAGCAGGCTGCGCAGCAGCACGAGCAGGATCAGCCCGATCAGCACCGCCGCGACCGGGAAGATCACCTTCAGGTCCTTCTCCACGGCCACCGCGATGTCGGCGAACACCGCCGCCGTGCCGCCGACGTGGGCTTCGGTACCGGCGGGGCGGAAGGCGCCGACCGTCTCCCGGACCGGACCCGAGACCAGGTCGCGTGCCTCCTGCCGCCCGGGGTCGGCCGTCAGGAGCAGGTCGATCCGGGCCGCGCCGCGGTCCTCGCTCAGCACGGTCGGGGAGACCTGGCCCACCCCCTCCACGCGGCCCAGCGCGCCCGCCAGCCCGGCCAGCCGCTCGGCGGTCAGCGCACTGCCGTCGGTGGCGGTGACGAACACCGTGGCGGGATCCGACACTCCGGCGGGCAGGGCGCGGGAGATCTCCGCCGCCGTGCGCGCGGCGGCGGTGCGCTCCCCGCCCGCCCCGCCCTGTCCGTAATCCATGCGCATGCCGGCCAGGCCACCGGCCAGCGCGCCGAGCAGCGCCACCGTGGCGAGGACCAGGACCAGGGGGCGCCTGGCCACGGACTCGGCGAGGCGGCCGGACACACCCGCCCGCGACTCCCGCTTCAGGGCCCGGGAAGGCCAGAACATCTTGCGGCCGCTGACCGCGAGCAGCGCGGGTATCAGGGTCAGGCTGCCCAGCAGCATCACCAGCACGGAGACCGCGATCGCCGGGCCCAGCACCCGGAACTGTCCGAAGGAGGCGATCCCGAGGGTGGCGAAGGCGGCGACGATGGTCAGCGCCGCCGAGGTGATCGCCGTACCCACCCGGCCCGCGACCTCCGCGGCCGCCGCGCGGCCCGACTGCCCGGGATACAGGCGCAATTGCTCGCGGAAGCGGAAGAGCAGGAAGAGGAAGTAGTCGATCCCGATACCGACGAGCACCACGTTGATCAGACTCGGGGTGGACGGCGCCAGCTCGACACCGCTCAGCAGCGCCGCGCAGACCACCGTCCCCGCTGCCGCGCCACCGACGACGGCGACGGCCAGCAGCGGCAGCAGCGCGGCCAGCACGCTCCGGAAGACCAGGACGTGCAGGAGCACGATCACGAGTGTGACCACGATGCCCACGATCATCGCCCGGGTCTCCTCCGCATCGGTGGCGTCCACCGTGTCGGCGAGCCCGCCGGTGAACCCCGTGCGCAGGCCCGCCTTCTGGAACTCGGCCCGGGCGTGGTCGCGGAAGGCCCGGTAGGTGTCCTGGAACCGGGGGTCGGTCGGATTGCCCTTCAACTCGACGGACAGCAGCCGGAAGCCACGGTCCGGCGCCGTCATGGCCGGCTCGATCCGGGGGCGCTGGGAATGGTCCTGGACCAGGAACAGGTCGTCCTCGGAGGGCGGCATGGTGATCCGGTGCGCGGCCAGCCGGGCGGCCTCCTCGTCGATCCGCCGCTCGTCGGCGTCGGAGAGGGAGGCCCCGTCCGTCCGGGCCACCAGGAGGATCAGCGGGCTGGCGTCCGGCCGTACGCCGAACCGTTCCTCGGCGACCTTCAGAGCGGCGGCCGAATCGTAGGACGCCGGAAGGAACCCGCCGTCGCCGGCCTGGGTCGCGCGGTGGACGAACACCTGCCCCAGGAGGCTGAGCGCGAGGCCGACCACCGCCCAGAGAGCGATCACCTTCCACGGATGCCTCGTCGAAAACCCGGTCAGGTCGCGGATCACTCGTCTTCTCCGGTCTGTGCGACACCGGCCGGGGGTGCCCGGCCTGTCTCCAGACCATCAGGCGCCGGGCCGGGAAACGTCGGGGCACAGGAGGAGCCGGCCCCCGGGACCAGGGTCCGCGAACCGCTCGCGACCAGGACCGGAGTCCTGGTCCGGGGCCCGCCTGCGGGCCCGTGACCGGGGCCGGACGCGATGCCAGAATGGATCAACGGAGACCGGCTGTGAAACGCCCTGGCACCAGCCGGGCGGCGACAGGTCCGGCGGGGGAGGACCGCACCATGGGCATGCGCGCCGACAGGCCGGCATGGACGCGCAACGACGGACTCGTGGCGGTCGGGGGCGCCGCCACGGACCTGATGGGCTTGGCGATCGGCGGTCAGGCCGAGGGCGAGCCCATCAGCGTGAGCGCGTCCCTCCTGCTGGTGGCCTCGGCCATGACCCTGCTCGCCCGGCGCCGCCACCCGGTGGCGGTCCTCACGGCCGTGCTGGTCCTGGGCGTGGCATTCAATCTCGTCACTTCGCTCTCACCGCACTTCAGCGTCACCCTGGCGGTCGCCCTGTTCACGACGGCCCGGTACTGCCGACCGGTCGTGATCGCCGCCGGGGCGCTCGCGGCGGTGCCCCTGCCCGCCGTGTGCCAGGGCGGCACACTGCTCCCCCTCGGCTCGGTCCTCGTCGGCAACGCGCTCGCCTCGGCCCTCGTCGTCGGCGCCGGGCTGGTGATGAACCGCCGGCAGCGCGAGGCCGAGGCACACCGCACACTGCTCGCCGAACGGGCGGTCGCCGACGAGCGCCGCCGGATCGCCCGCGAGCTGCACGACATCGTGGCCCACCACATCACCACCATGCAGCTGATGGCCGGCGGAGCCCGGGCCAACCTGACGCACGACCCCGAGGCCGCCCGCGAGGCCCTGATGACCCTGGAGGGATCCGGCCGGATGGCGCTGGGCGAAATGCGCCAACTGCTGGACGTGCTGCGCGCGGGGGAGCGGGAACCCGAGCGGACCACCCCGCCCCCGCCGCAGCCCGGCGCCGAGGACATCGACCGGATCGTCACCGAATCCCGGCTGGCCGGGATGGACACCGAGCTGAGCGTGCGCGGACCGGTCCGCCCGCTGCCGCCCACCGTCGGACTCACCGTGTTCCGGGTCGTGCAGGAGGCCCTGACCAACGCCCGCAAGCACGCCGGGGACACGCGGGCCCGCGTACAGCTGACGTATCGTCCGGACGCGGTCACCGTGGAGGTCCGCGACGACGGGCCGTCCGGCGGGCCGTCCGGCGGGCCGTCCGGCCGAGGGGTGCCCTTCAGGCCTCCGGGCCGCGGCGGGTACGGTCTGATCGGAATGCGTGAACGCGTCGCCCTGCAGGGCGGCACCCTGGAGGCCGCCCCGCTCGAGGACGGCGGATTCAGGGTCGCGGCCCGCCTCCCGGTCGCACCGGGTGCGGCTGCCGGCGGGGGAACGCCCGGGGGAGACAGAGGGGAACACCGCTGATGATCCGCGTGCTCATCGCCGACGACCAGCCGCTGGTACGGCGCGGCCTGGCCCTGATCCTAGCGCCCCACCCGGACGTCGAAGTCGTCGGCGAGGCCTGCGACGGAGCCGACGCGGTGCGGCTCGCCCAGCGGCTCGGCCCCGACGTGGTGGTGATGGACATCCGGATGCCGGTCCTCGACGGAGTGCAGGCCACCGCGGAACTCGCCCGGACGTCGCCCGGATCCCGGGTGTTGGCGCTGAGCACCTTCGACATGGACGAGTACGTGGTCGCCGCCCTGCGCGCGGGCGCCTACGGGTTCCTGCCCAAGGACGTCTCCCCGGAGGAGCTGATCGCCGCCGTCCGTACCGTCCACACCGGTGAGGCCGCCGTCGCCCCGAGGCTGCTGACCCGGCTGATCTCCACGTACGTCCGTGCCGTCCCGCGCGAACCGCGGCCGGCCCCGGAGGCGCCCGCCGGACTCACCCCGCGCGAGCTGGAGATCTGGCGGCTGCTGGCCGCCGGCCTCGACAACGCCGAAATCGCCCGGGACCTGGACATCAGCATCTCCACGGTCAAGAACCACATCACCGGCATCTTCGGCAAGTTGGGCGTACGCGATCGCGCGCAGGCGGTGATCGCGGCCTACGAATCGGGCCTGGTCGAGGCCGAACGGAGGAGCAGTTGATCACCAAGTGCCCCCAGAGGCCCGGATTCCCTCTGCCGCACGCACCTGTGACCAGCCACAACACTGGATGATTCGCCCATGCGTACGCGAGGCCCGGCATGGCACAGTTCCAGCAGCACAACCGCCGGACCAGGGAGCCCCCATGCGTGATCCGCACCCCATGCAGTCGGCGCGCGCGGCCGCGCCCGAGTGCCGGACGGAGCCGAGCCCGCAGCCCGTCTTCGCCCTACCCGTCTGCCCACTGCCCGCCTGTCCGGTGTGCGCCGGGCCGCCGGAGCGGATCTCCTGGCGTCAGCGTCCGAGCGAGGCCGTGGTCCTGGTCTTCGACCCCTGCGGCCACCGCTTCACCTCACCGGCCCCGCCCCTCCTGGCCGTGACCCCGGCGGACCCGTCCGGGCCGGACCCCCTCAGGAGGTGAGGAGCGCGGCGATCCGCTGAGCGAACGCCTCCTCGCCGAGGATCTCGATCCCGGCCGCCTCGGCCTTGGCGACCTTGCCGCCGGCCTTCTCACCCGCGACGAGCAACGTCGTCCTGCCGGATATCCCGCTCGCGGACCTGCCGCCCGCCCGCTCGATCAGCTCACGCACCTGGTCGCGGGTCTCGTACGCCGCCAGCGCGCCCGTCATCTTCCCCGTGACCACCACGGTCTGACCGGCCAGCGGTCCCGCCTCCGCTCCGTCCTCCGCCCCTTCCCGTGCCGGTGACTGTGAATGTGACTGCGGCTGCGGCTGCGGCTGCGGCTCGGTGAGGTTGACCCCGGCCGCCACGAGCTTGTCGATGACCGGTCCCAACTCCGCGACCTGGGCGACGATCCCGGCCGCCTTGGTCTCGCCGATCAGCTCCACCGCCGTCATGGCGGTGGCGTCGGCCGCCCGGATCGCCTCCATCGTCCCGAAGTGGCGGGCAATCCGCCGGGACATGCCCCGCCCGGTACCGACGACCCCGAGCGCGCAGAACACCCGCGACAGCGGCCGGTCCTTCGCGGCCCCGATCTGCTCCTCCAGCTTCACCGCCCGCTTCTCGCTCCCCGCGGCCCGCGCGAGCGCCGCCCGGTCCAGGCCGAACAGGTCCGCGACGTCACGCACCTTCCCGTCCTCGACCAGGGCCCGGACGTACCGCTCACCCAGCCCGTCGATGTCGAGCTGATCGCGCCCGGCGGCGTACAGGATCGCGGCGATCCGCCCGCAGTCGGCGGGCTGCGCGCAGCGCCACCGCTCCTGCGACCGGTCGATCTCGCCCTGGCAGCCCGGGCAGACGGCCGGCAGCTCGACCGGTCGCTCGGCGCCGGTCCGCAACTCCACGACGGGTGCCTCGACCCGCGGGATGATGTCACCCGCCTTGTACACCGTCACGGTGTCGCCCAGACGCAGGCCGCGGCGCTCGATGTCGGCGGGGTTGTGGAGCGTGGCGTGCCGCACCACCGAGCCGTCTATCTCCACCGGCTCCAGCACGGCCGTCGGAGCCAGCACCCCGGTGCGGCCCACCGCCCACGTCACGTCCAGCAACCGCGTCCGCCGTTCGACGGCCGCCAGCTTGTACGCCGTCGCCCAGTGCGGATGACGCGAGCCGGTTCCCGCCGCCGCCTGTTCGGCCAGCGAGTCCAGCTTGACGACGACCCCGTCGATCCCGAAGGGCAGCGCGGTGCGGAGCTTCGCGATCCGATCGACGTGCTCCTGGACCTCGGTGACCGTCGCCGCCACCGTCAGCCCGGCCGGGGTGGCGGCGGCCGTCCGGACGCCCGCCGCCGCGACGTACGCCATCACCTCGGCGTGGGTCGTGCGCGGCAGCACCTCACCGCCGTCGAGCTCCACCGCCCCGAACGCCCAGAAGGTCATCTCCACGGTGTACGGGCGCCCCTTGGCCCGCAGCGTGCCGGCCGCGCCATTGCGCGCGTTGGAGAACGGGGCCGCTCCGTGCGCGGCGCGTATCTCGTTCGCCCGCTCGAACTGGGCTTTCGTCAGCAGCACTTCGCCGCGCACCTCGAACGAGGCGTCCGTGGCCAGCTCACGCGGCAGGCCCACGATGGCGCCGATGGCGTGCGAGACGTCCTCGCCCCCCGTCCCGTCGCCCCGGGTGACCAGCTGCACCAGCCGCCCCGCGCGGTAACGGGCGGCCAGCGAGGCCCCGTCGAGCTTCGGCTCCACGGCGAACCCGCCGGTGACGGGGCCGCCGAGCCGCCGGACCAGAGAGGCCTCCCAGTCGAGCAGGTCCTGCGGGCGGAAGGCGTTGGCCAGTGAAAGCATCGCCGCCGTATGAGCCACGTCCCCGGCCGGCACGGCCCCGCCCGCCACCTTCCCGGTGGGCGAGGCCGGGTCGGTGTGCTCCGGGTAGGAGGCCTCGTACGCCTGGATCAGGGAGACGAGCAGGTCGAACGAGGCGTCGTCCAGAGGGGATCGACCGGAGCCGTAGTAGGCGGCGGAAGCCTTGATCGCGGTGGCGATGGCGTCGGCGTACTCGTCCCGGTCGGCCAGTGCGGAAGCGGTGGTGATCGTCATGCTTCGATGGTGACGCGGGGGTCTGACAACGGGCCTTCCGCGTGCCCGGCCTCGCCTCCCCCGGCGCGCGGCCACGGTGATGCCGGCATTCGCGCGCCCGGTCGGCCGCGGGCAGGCGGCGCCTCGTATCTTGTACGTCAGCAGCTACGAGAGGCCGCACCGCGCGTCGGTGCGGCGGAAGAGGGAGACCCCTGATGGACGTGCGGCACTTCGAGCGGATCACCGCGTTCATCGAGGCGAGGCTCACCCCGCTGTTCGACGCGGAGACCGGAAGTGAGCACGGCTTCGCGATGGACGACACCTCCCGGGCGTTGCGCGCCCTGCGCAACAGCGTCCTGGAGGCTTCGGCGGTCAAGGGACTCATCGAGAAGCGGGCGGCGGCGGACGCGAGGACGCGCAACGTCATCGACCAGTCGGTGGAGCACCACTGGGACGTCCTGCGCGGCATCGCCCGGCAGTGGGAGGACCACGCCGACTTCCGCCGGGAGTTCAAGCGTCACGCGTGGGAGCTCGACGAGGCCCCCGCCGCCGCGGCCGTGACCGGAGTCTGACCGCCCCGCTCGCCGACCGGCCGCGCTCACCCCGCGCGGTCGGGGACGGCGGGCTACCGTGAGACGAGGAACGAGAGCGTCCACGGAACGCGGAGGTGGTGGCGATGGAAGACCAGTCGGGCGGACCGGAGGCGCGGCTGCTGGAGGACGGCCGGCTGCTCAAGGAGCTGGAGACCATTCACCGCACGCGCCACGAGACGCTGCTGTACGGGTCGGACGACGCGCTGGCGACGCATACGAAGCGCATGCGGGAGTTGGAGGAGGAGTACGTACGCCGCCACCCGCAGCGGGCCCCGGTCGCGGGCCGCACCCGGGCGGGAGCCCGTGCCCGCACGGCGGACACGGACTGACCGGACGGCGATCTCCTTGAGTACTGGTCCGCCCCGCGAGTGCGCGGGGCGGCAGACGGCTTCTGCCCGGCGGAGTGGCCGTGAAACCCGTTCCGGACGGTGACGTGACCCGAACGGTACGTGGTGGTCCCTCCTGAGGCGGGCCGGGCTCAGCGGGAGGCGTACGGCAGCAGGGCCATCTCGCGGGCGTTCTTGATCGCCGCCGCGAGGCGCCGCTGCTGCTGTGCGCTGACCCGGGTGACCCGGCGGCTGCGGATCTTGCCGCGGTCGGAGATGAACTTCCTCAGCAGGTCGGTGTCCTTGTAGTCGATGTGAGTGATCTTCGCCGCGTCCAGCGGATTGGGGCGGGACTTGGCGGGCTTGGCGCCGCGGAGCGGGGTCTGGCGTCGGGCCATGGGATGCCTCCAGGGTTCGGGCGAAGCAGGGGGGTGAGGGGTTGAGCGGGTCGTCTACGCGACGGGGTCGAGCAGGGCGTCGAAGGCGGCCGGCAGCCGCTTCCAGCCCTCCCGCCCGGCGGTGAACTCGTCGTCGGTCAGCAGGCACGATTCGAGGAGTTCCCGCAGGCCCTCGCCGTCGAGGCCGGGCGAGGTGAAGACGAGGTGCTGGCAGCAGTCGCCGTGCTCCGGATGCCAGCCCAGGGCGGCCGCCGCCCGGCGGACGGGAGGCACCAACTCCCAAGCGGCGTCCGGGAGGGAGGCGAGCCAGGGCCCGTTGTCCTCCACGCAGAGCGCGCCGCCCGCGGCGTCCCAGGACAGCAGGGTGTCGGGCCGGTCGGCGAGCCAGAACCGGCCGCGGCTGCGGGCCGCCGCACAGGTGAGGTCCTCCAGCGCCGCGTACAGCCGCTCCGGGTGGAAGGGGCGGCAGCGGTGCCAGACGAGGGTGGTGACCCCCGCCTCGTCCGCCTCCTGCGGCAGCAGCGCGCACGCCGGGTGCTGAGCGGCCGCGGCGGCCTCGGTGTCGAAGCCGGCGAAGGCGAGCCGGGCCAGCTCCGCGGATCCGGCGGCCGCCCGGCGGGCGGTGGGATGGAGCTGGTCCAGCAGCGCGAGGTCGGTGTCGTCGGCCTCCGGGCTGTCGACGAGCGCCAGGACGGCCGCGTACTCCAACTGCCGCGCCCAGGCGTCGCCGACCGTGCGCTGGTCGGTCGCGGCCGAGGCCAGGCCGACCTCCGCCAGGTCGTCACCGTTGGCGAGGTAGGGGAGCACCAGGGCGGGGTCGACCGCGGTGACCACGTTGGACAGCTCCAGGAGTTCGCCGCCGTGCGCGTCGATCACCTCGGCCATGGCCCGGGGCTCCACCGAGTCCCACAGTTCGACGACGGCGAGCGCGGCCGTCCCGTCCTGTGCGAGGCGCCGCAGTTCCGGGACGAGGTCCTCGCGCAGCGCGCAGCAGGCGCAGTCGTTGACGAGCGGGGCCTCGCCCGAGTCGAGCGGGCCCGACACGTCGCGCACGGTGCGCCGTAGGGTTCCGCCCTCAGCCGCCGTCGAGAGGTCGTGGTGCAGCGCGACACTGCCGGGAACGGTGGCGAGCAGCCCGTCCACGGCGGCTCTGCGGGCGTCGGCGTGCAGCCCGCCGACGATGACGACGGGCAGGCTCACGACGTGCTCCCGTACCGGCGCTGGAAGCGCTCGACGCGCCCGGCGGTGTCCAGTACGCGGGCCGTGCCCGTGTAGAAGGGGTGGCTCTGCGAGGAGATCTCGACGTCGATGACGGGGTAGGTGTTGCCGTCGTCCCAGACGACGGTCTTCTCACTGGTCGCCGTGGAGCGGGTGAGGAAGGCGAAGTCGGCGGCCTTGTCGCGGAAGACGACGGGGCCGTAGGCGGGGTGGATTCCGGGCTTCATGGCGGTGTCCTTCTGTGCCGTGGGTGGTGAGTCGCGTGCCTGCGCCGCGGTCGCGGTCGCGGTCCGGGTCAGCGTTCCTCGCGGAAGTCGACGTGTCGGCGCACCACCGGGTCGAACTTGCGCAGCACCATCCGGTCGGGGTCGTTCCGCCGGTTCTTGCGGGTGACGTAGGTGTAGCCGGTCCCCGCGGTGGAGCGGAGCTTGACGATCGGGCGTACTTCGTTGCGAGCCATGTCCCGAGTATATGGCAATGGTTTCCATTATCAACAACAGCCCCGCCGTGAGGCATTCTTGCGCCTAGTGAGACATGTTTGTATCATTCGAGGCGGAGAAGGCTCATCGCGAGGCCCGAAGAGTCCTCCTCCCGCCCATGTCCCCTGATCCGCCGACCCCAGGCGGCCCCTGTGCACCACCGAGAACGGAATCCCATGCACACCCCCACGCTGGACCCGCGACGCTGGGTCGTCCTGGCGATCCTCTCCGGCAGCCTCCTGCTCATCTCGATGGACACCACGATCCTCAACGTGGCCTTCCCCTCGCTCGTCGCCGACCTCCAGCCGGGCGCCGTACAGCAGTTGTGGATCATCGACGTCTACGCGCTCGCCCTGTCCGGCCTGCTGGTCACCGCCGGGGCCCTCGGCGACCGCTGGGGCCGCAAGAGGCTGCTCATGGCGGGCTTCGGCATCTTCGCCCTGGCCTCGCTGATCGCGGTGTTCTCCACCGAGGCCTGGCACGTGATCGCGGCACGCGCCCTGCTCGGCATCGGCGGCGCGGCGATCATGCCGTCCACCCTGTCGATCCTGCGCAGCGTCTTCACCGACGCGAAGGAACGCGCCTTCGCCCTCGCCGTGTGGGCCGCCGTGTTCGGCGGCGGCATGGCCTTCGGCCCGGTCGTCGGCGGCCTCCTGGTCCAGGACTACGGCTGGCACTCGGCCTTCCTCCTCAACCTCCCCGTCGCCGCCCTGATCGTCGCGGCCGGCCTGCGCTACCTGCCCGAGTCGCGCTCCCCGCGCGCCACCGGAAAGTGGGACTGGTGGGGTGTCGGCCAGTCGATCGTCGGCATGCTCGCCCTCGCGGGCGGAATCAAGCAGCTCGGCAAGAGCGGCATCGCCGATCCGCTGCCCTGGGCCCTGCTGATCCTCGCCGCCGTCGCCCTCACCGTGTTCGTCCGCCGCCAACTGCGCCTGGACAACCCGTTGCTCCAGGTACGGCTGTTCCTGAAGCCCGCCTTCAGCGTCGCCGCGACCGCGATCTTCCTGCCGATGGTGGGCATGGGCGCGATCCTGTTCCTGGTCACCCAGTGGTTCCAGTACGGCCAGGGCTACACCCCCCTGGAGGCCGGCCTGCGACTGCTGCCCGCCCCGCTCGCGCTGATCGGCGCCTCGATGGTGGCGCCCACGCTGATGCAGCGCTTCGCGATCCGGCACGTCCTGGGCGCCGGACTGGTGGTGCTGGCCGCCGGCATGGCCCTGCCCTGGACCGTCCAGCAGTTCGCCGGCCTCGGCTACCCGGCCTTCGCGGTGGCGCTGACCGTCATGGGCCTCGGTACGGGCCTCGCGACCACCGTCGCCTCCGTCACCCTGGTCTCCGCCGCTCCGGCCGACGAGGTCTCCAGCGCGGCCGCGATCGAGGAGACCTGCTACGAGCTGGGCTCCGCCATGGGTGTCGCCATCCTCGGCAGCACCGCCGCCGCGCTCTACCGGGGCAACCTGCCGGCGCTCGACCTCGACGGCCCCACCGCCGCCGCCGTACGGGACTCCGTGGGCGAGGCGGCGCACACCGCGGAGCGCCTCGGCGGCGCTGTCGGCCAGGCCCTCCTCGACACGGCCTCACAGGCCTTCACCCTGGCGATCACCCCGGCCTTCCTCATGGCCGGAGCCCTGGCGGTCGCCGCCGCGGCCACGACGTGGGCGCTGATCCCGCACGACCTCGAGCCCACCGAGAACCACTGACCGCCCCCGCTCCCGGCGCCGCCCTCACCGCGGCGCCGGGAGCGGTGTCGCAAGCGGTGTCGGAAGTGGTGTCGTGGACGGGGTCGCGGCCGGCCGGAACGCCGGGGCGGCAGGCGCCGGCCCCAGGGTGGTCGTGCCCGCCGCCGCGCGGTGCCCGAGCCCGGTGCGGTAGGCGTCCAGCGCCGCCTCGGTCCGCCCGGTGCGCCGCAGCAGATCGCCCAGCAGCCGGCACAGGTCGGCGAGGTCGCCACCGGCTCCGCTGCGCTCCAGCAGCGCCAGCGCCCGTACGTAGTGCTCCTCGGCGCATTCCGTGTCCCCGCGCTCCTGCGCGATGAGTCCGAGCAGCCGGTGCGCACCGCCCGCGTGCAGGGCGCCGGGGTCGGTGCCGGGTCCGCCGCCGGGCCGCGAGCCCGGCCCGGAGCCCGGCTCCAGCAGCGGCGAGACGAGCTCGGCCGCCTCCGCGTACCGGCCGAGCCGCCGCAGCACATCGGCGAGCTCCACCTCCACCTGCGCGGTGTACAGGGCTGCCCGCTTGGCCGTGAGCATCCCCCGCGCGATCCGCAACTCCCGCTCGGCGGAATCGAGTTCGCCGTTCTGTGCCTGGATGTAACCGCGCATCCAGTGGCAGTGCGCCAGATCGGTCCGCAGCCGCAGTTGCCGGTAGACCGCCTGGGCCTTGGCGATCGAGGCGTCCGCCTCGGCCACCCGGCCCTCGGTGAGGAAGGTCCGCGCGACCTGCCGGTGCATGCCCGCCACCAGCGCCGGATCACCCACCTGCGGGGCCAGCGCCAGTGCGAGCTCGGCCGCGTGCGCCGCGCGGGCATGGGCGCCCATGTCCACGTACGGACCGATGACGGCCGCGTAGAGCAGCATCAGCGCCTCGGGATCGGCGAGCCCGCCCGCGTTCAGGGCGTCGATGGCCGACTCCAGCAGGTAGCAGGCGTACCGCAGCTCCCCGGCGAGCAGGTGCGCGACGGCGCGGCCCCGGATCGGCCGCGCCCGGCGGGGGAGCGGCGCGTCGGCCAGCAGCAGCTCCGCCGCCTCGAAGTGCCCCGCTGCATCCGCCAGTTCACCCGACTCAAGGGCGCAGTCGCCGAGCCCGAGCAGTGCCTCCACCCGCTCGTCGGCGAGGCCGAGCCGCTCCGCCTCGTGGAGCAGCCGCCGGTAGTGGACGGCGGCCTCCTCGGCGGAGCCGGTGGCGAGGGTGCGCTGGGCGTCGGTCAGGGCGAGGCGCAGTTCGGTGGCCAGATGGGCGGGACGCCCCGTGGCCAGTTCCTCGTACGAGGTGCCGAGCCGCCCCGCGAGGAAGCGCAGCGCCGTCTCGGAGGGCCGGACCTTGCCCGCCTCGAGGGTCGACACGTACGCCGGGGTGTACGACGGCTCTGCCAGCTGCCTCTGCGTCAGGCCACGTTCGCTGCGCAGGCGTTGCACCCTGCGGCCGATCTCGGCCGGTTCGTCCATGAATCCCCCTGCTGCGGACACGGTTGTTCCCGCCTCCCAAGTGTTCAGCCCAAGTATTCAGCGCGAACGGCCCATTGCGCAGCTCCCGCGCGCCACCTAATTTAAGCAATCGATTCAGCAGACTTACTTCCCCACTTAACTCCCCTGTGCAGCGGAGGACTTCATGAGACCAGCCATCCGATCGGCTCTGGGCGCCGCGCTCGCGGCAGCCTGCGCCGGCGCCGCGCTCCTGGCCGCGCCGGCGCAGGCGGGAGCGGCCGGCCCGACCGGGCCCCACCGCGTCGAGGTCGAGATACCCGGCCCGGAACACGGCCGCGAGGCCGGATCCGGCCACACCCTGGTCCCCGCCGCCGGACGGGCGCACAACCCGTCCCGCCTCTCCGACACGGCCCGGGCAGCCGACGGCCAGGTCACCAAGATCGTCGACAACGGCCCCACCGCCGACCGCCTCGACGTCGTCTTCGTCGGCGACGGCTACACCGCCGAGCAGCTCGCGCAGTTCCACACCGACGTGCGGGCGAAGTGGGCCGAGGTCGCGGCCGTCGAGCCCTACACGACGTACCGCGATCTCTTCAACGTCTGGACGGTGGACGCCGTGTCCGCCCAGTCCGGCGTCTCCGGCGACCCCGACCCGGCCACCGTCCGCGACACCGCGCTCGGCTCGTACTTCTGGTGCGCGGACATCGAGCGGCTGCTCTGCGTCGACCAGCCCAAGGTGGACGCGTACGTGGCCAGGGCGCCGGAGGCGGACCTGGTCATCGTCCTCGCCAACAGCGCCAAGTACGGCGGGGCGGGCTACAACGAGCCCAGCGCCACACTCGGTTACGAGGGCATCTCGACCGCCTCCTCCGGCCACCCCAAGTCCGGCCAGGTCGCCATCCACGAGACCGGCCACTCCCTCGGCAAACTCGCCGACGAGTACTTCTACCCCGACGTGCCCGGCTACGAGAAGTACACCGGCCGCGAGCCCGCCGACGTCAACATCTCCAAACTGAGCGCCGACCGGATGACCGCGCAGCGGGCCAAGTGGTACCGCTGGCTCGGCGAGACCTCACCCGACGGCGGCACGGTCGGCGCGTACGAGGGCGGCGGCTACTACGTCACCGGTCTGAACCGGCCCACCGACAACTCGCTGATGAGGGTCCTGGGCAAGCCCTTCAACCTCCCCGGCGTCGAAGCGATGATCGCCGGGTTCCACCGGCACGCCAACCTCGTCACCCCGCTCACCCCCACCGACCGCGCGCTGCGCTCGCGCCACACGGCGGTCGCGGGTGTCACCGGGCTGGCCGCGGCGGACGGACACCAGCCCGTGCTCCGCTGGTACCTCGACGGCCGGGAGCTGAAGCGCTTCGCAGGCCGCGGCCAGGTGGCCGTCGCCGACCTGTGGCTGTTCGACCTGCGCACCCACAAGCTGTCGGTGACCGCCGAGGACCGCACGACCTCGGTCCGCGACCCGGAGCTCGCCCGCGCCCTGACCTCGACCGTGACCTGGGACGTCCGCCTGTAACGGCGAACGCACCACGGCCCCCTACGGCCGCACCGCGTCCCACAGCGCGCAGTGGTGGGCCGCTTCCGCGTCCACCGGCCGGATCCCGCCCGCTCCCGGTGCCAGCGACAGCACCGGGGCGGGCGAGGAGCCGAACCGGGGCCACCAGGCGGCCTCTTGGCCGTTCGGAGAGCCGGTACGGGCGAAGCGGGTCCAGTAGCCGGTCATCCGGGCGGACAGCGCGCGCTGCGGCGCGGCCAGGGTACCCGTCGTGAAGAGCGTGAAGAGATAGGGCAGTTCGAAGCCGTGCGACGCGCCGTACGGAAAGCCGGCCGGCTCCGGCAGGCCGGTGAAGTCCGGCGCGCCGCGATCGCTGAACCGGTAGGCGTAGGTGGGCACGTGCCGGGCCAGCGCGCGGCTGTCGCGCAGCGCCGGGCAGATGAACGAGGCGTCGGAGAGCGCGGTCGCCCAGGCGAGGGCGGCGCTCGGATGGCCGGCCGCGGGGTAGGCCGCCTCGACAGCGGTGGCGGACGCGCCGAAGGAGGCCAGGAGCCGTTGCCGGTAGGCCCGTTCGCCGTCCACCGGATACGCCGCCAGGGTCTGGCCGACGAAGATCCGCATCTCGTCCAGCGTCGTGCCCTGCATCACCGGCACCCGATGGAAGCGGCCGGACAGCAGCGCCCGGCGCGGTTCGACGGGCAGTGCGGCGCCGCCGTACGGGAGCAGGGAGAACCGCTCCATCAGCTCGGGCGTCGCCAGCCGGGCGGCGTCCAGCGCGCGCAGGCAGTCGAGCACCGCGCCGGACGGCCCGTCGCCGCAGCCGAGCCGGGCCGCCGCGGCCACACCGTCCGACACCGTGCGCGCCTCGGGCACGAAGGGCTCGTAGGCGCCGAGCCACGGCAGCAGGGCGTACGGCGGCACGGTGGTCGAGCAGGATCCGCTCTGCACGATCGCCCGCTGGAAGAGACCGGCCGAGGCGGGGGACACCAGGTGCGCGCAGACGCTGAGGCCGCCCGCCGACTCCCCGAACACGGTGACCCGGTCCGGATCGCCGCCGAAGCGGCCCGCGTTCACCCGTACCCAGCGCAGCGCGGCCTGCTGGTCGGCGAGCGCGAAGCCGGGCGCCCCGCCGAGCGCCGGATGACCGAAGAGACCGAAGATCCCGAGGCGGTAGTTGACCGTGACGACCACGACGTCGCCCGCCACGGTCAGCGGCTCCGGCCGGTACGGGTCACCGGCGCCGTTGCGGAAGCCGCCGCCGTGGAACCACACCATGACGGGTCGCGCCCGCCCGGCCCGCACCCCGCCGCTCGGCGCGGTGACGTTCAGGTACAGGCAGTCCTCCGCGCCGGTCGGCCCGCCCGGCCCGAGCGGCGGCAGCTGTACACACCGGGCGCCCGGCGCTCCGGCGTCGAGTACGCCGCTGCGTCGCGGCGGGGGCCGGGGCAGTCGCCAGCGCAGCGGACCGGTCGGCGCGGCGGCGTACGGGATCCCCTCGAAGGTGTCGTACGCGCCGTGCGCGCGGCCACGTACGGGCCCCCCGTCGGTGTCCACGACGGGACGCTCGCTCCGGGGCGGGGAGGCGACCGCGGTGGACTTCCCCGTCCCGGCGGCGCAGATCAGGAACAGCGCGCACACGAGCGCCGCCGACAGCCCGCGCGTGAGGCTGGAACCGGGGCTGGGGCTGCTCGCGATCCTGGACTCCGGCACGGCTGACGACCCCTCATGAGCAGGTGAACCGTCACTGTGCCGCGACCGCCCGGCCGGGCCCGCATTACCGGGCGGCGTGTCCTTCCGGCCACCGGGCAGCCCCCCGTTTGCGCGCCCCGAATGGCGCAGCGCCGCGACGTGTCGCTGAATGAAGGTGACCAAGCGTGCGCTGCCCATGACGCACGATGACCGGCGCGCGACGCGTAGACCCGTGTGTCGGCGAACGGAGCTTTTGATGAATGACCGCAGCACTCTCGCGGCGACGGAACACGACGACCGCGACTGGCCTCCCGCCACCCCTGACCCGACCACCGAACCGCACGAGCCCGAGCCCGCGGCCGAGCCCGAGCCCGTGGCGGCCTCGGCCCCGGAACCTCCGGCGCCACCGGCCGCGCCGGGCGACGAGCCGAGCATCGAGTCGATACGCACGCTCCTGGAGACGGCGGCGACCTGCCGCCCCCTCGAAGAGGTCACCGCACTGGTGAGCCTGCTGAAGGAGACCGGCCAACTCCCCAACCCCGGGCACGAGGCGATCCGCGCGGCGGCCGTCTCCCGGCCCGTCGATGAGGTGATGCGGCTGATCGCCCTGCTCGGCGAGTACCCGCACGAGGAGGTCGAGACCGACATCGCCCTGCGCGCGGCGGCCGTCGGCCGGCCCATCGAGGACGTGGCCCTGCTGGTCAGCATCCTCGGCCCCGCCGGGACGGCCCCAGCACCGGCCGCAGCACCCACCGAGGCGCCCCCGGCCGCCGCGCCGCCGCCGGCCGAGCGCACGGCGCCCACGCCGGTCCGGGCGCGGGTCCGGGCCCCCGCCGCGCGGCCGGTCCGCCCCCAGGGCGCGCCGCACCACCTGCTGCGCTGGCCCACGGCCGCCGCGCTGTTGCTCTGCGGGGTCCTGCACCTGCCCGAGGACCTGGCGGCCCTGCCCGCGCCGACGCCGGGCGACCTGCTGCCACTGGCCGCCGCGCTGCTCTGCCTGGTGCTGGGCGCACTGCTGGCGGTGCGCGACACCACGCTGGTGTGGCGGGCCGCGGCGGTGACGGCCCTGACCGTCGTCACCTTGCACGTGGTGGGCGGCGTCGTCTTCTTCGACCCGCTGGAGGGCGCGCTCGGCGGTCCCCACGCGTGGGCCGGGGTCACGGCGGTGCTCTGCGCCGGCGCGGGAGCGGTCCTCGCCGGTGTGGCACTGAAGTACCGGCCACCACGGGCCGGCGGTCCGGGCGGCGACGCCTGACCCGACCCGAGGGGCCCCGGCCGCACCACGCGGCCGGGCCCTCGGCGGTGGCGGACGCCCTTACCGCTTCCCGGCCCCCTCCTCGTAGGAGAACCGGGCGAGCGGGGCCTCGCCCTCGAAGAAGGTCTTGGCGCGCAGTGCCGCCCGCTCGTCGTCGCGCACCTGCCCCGGCCGGGAGCCGTTGCCGAGCAGCACCCCGCCGAAGCGCATCCCCAGGTACGCCGCCGTGTGGTTGAGGGTGGTCACCAGTGCGTCGGCGACGCCTTCGTCCTCCTCCGCCATGACGGTCACCCCCCACAGGGTCCGGCCGGCCATCCGGCCCTTGAAGTCCGAGTCGGCCAGCGACAGCCAGCCCGACCAGTAGTCGAGGTAGCGCTTGGTCTGCGCGGAGACGGTGTACCAGTACAGGGGAGAGGCGATGACGATGTCGGTGGCCTCCAACGTCGCCCGCAGCAGTGCTTCTTCGTTCTCTCCGGCCCGCCAGGTGTCGCTGTCGTGCCGTCCGTCCTGGAAGTCGGGCAGCGGCAGCTGCGCCAGGTCCACCCAGCGCTGCGGCACATCGGCGGGCAACTGCTCGGCGGCCGCCCGCGCGAGGATCTCGGTGTTGCCGTCGGGACGCGAGCTGCCGAGGACGAAAAGGAACGAACGGTCCGCGCCGGGCGGTGTGTCGGTGGTCAATGTCTGCTCCGGTCAGTGGACGGGTGAGTTCTCTCCATGCAACTCGTTTGCCACGACGGATATTTCGACCCGTGAGCGATTCCCCGCCCGATGCGGACGGCCGGCGCCCCTCACCCCGCCAGCAGGTTCACCGCTCCCGTGAACACCCGGGGGAGCCGGGCGGCGAGCGGGACGATCCGGCGGGACAGGGGAGGCCGGCGGCGCGCCCAGAGCAGGGACGCGGTCAGCGTGCGGTAGCCGCGCGACAGGTCCCGCCAGGCCCGTTCGTACTCCTGCGGCCGGCCCGCGCGTACGCACCGTACGAGTTCACCCGCCGCCGCCACCGCCAGCGTGAGTCCCTCACCGGTCAGGGCGTCGACGTACCCGGCGGCGTCTCCCACGAACAGCACCCGCCCCGCCACCCTGGTCCGCGCCCCCTGGCGCAGCGGGCCGGCGCCGCGCACCGCCGCGTCGGGACCGGGCGCCGGCAGCCGGGCGGCCAGCAGGGGGAAACGGGCCAGCTGGACGTCGAACGGAGCCTGCTGCGAGGTCAGGATCGCCACGCCGATCCGGTCGGGCGCCAGCGGGGTCACGTACGCCTCGCACCCGCGCGACCAGTGCACCTCGACCAGGTCGCTCCACGGCTCCACGGCGTAGTGGCGGCGCAGCCCGTAGCGCGCGAGCCGCTCCGGCGCGGCCGGTACGGCCAGGCCGAGCCCGCGCCGGATCGGCGAGTGCAGGCCGTCCGCCGCCACGAGGTGGCGGGCGCTGAGCCCGGCGGCGCTGACCCCGTCGGCGTCCTGGCGGACCTCGCCGACGCGCCGCGCGAGCGTGCGTACGCCGAGTCCGGCGGCGCGCGCGGCCAGCGCCGCCTGGAGGTCGGTACGGCGGGTGCCGCGCCCGGGGCCGGAGCGGAACAGCCCTTCCGCGCGCAGCCCCGTCGCGCCGTCGACGTAGCTGATCCCCAGGAACGGACGCCCCGTCACCGGCACGCCCAGCTCCTCGAACCGGCGTACCGCGCCCGGCATCAGCCCCTCACCGCACGCCTTGTCGATCGGGGTGGCGCGCGGCTCGACCACCACCACCTCCAGCCCCGCCAGCGCCCCGTGGATCGCGGTTGCCAGTCCGGCCGGGCCGCCGCCCGCGACGAGCAGGTCGATCACGGCGCGGTGCCCACGAGCGGGGCCGTACGGGAGGGCGCGAGCGCCCCGTCCTCGCAGCGGATCCGCACCCGCAGCAGCAGGGCGTTGAGCACCGTGAAGCCGATCGCGGTCACCCACGCCGTGTGCACCAGGGGCAGTGCGATCCCCTCCACCACCACCGCCACGTAGTTGGGGTGGCGCAGCAGCCGGTAGGGCCCCACGGCCACCGGCGCGAGGCCGGGAATGACCAGCACCCGGGTGTTCCAGCGGCGTCCGAGCGAGGTCACGCACCACCAGCGCAGTGCCTGCGCCGCCACGGCCAGCCCGAGCGCCGACCAGCCGAGCAGGGGCAGGAACGGCCGGTGGGCGGCCCAGGGTTCCACGACGCAGCCCACGAGCAGGGCGGCGTGCAGGGCGACCATGGCCGGGTAGTGGCCGCGGCCGTACTCCCGCGCGCCGCGTGCCAGGCTCCAGGCGGCGTTGCGCCGGGCGGTGGCGAGCTCGGCCAGCCGCTCGGCCGCCACGAGGCCGATGATCAGCAGGTACGGGTACAGGGTCGTCGGCATGAGCGTCGTCACCAGCGCAGAAGGACGAGTTCGGAGGCGAAGCCCGGCCCGAAGGCGAGCATCAGCCCGACGGATCCGGGCGCGGGCGGCCCGGCGGCCTGGACGGCGCCGAGGATGTGCAGGACCGAGGCGGAGGACAGGTTGCCCACCGCCGCCAGGGAACGGCGGCTCGCCGCGAAGGCGTCCTCCGCCAGCCCCAGGGTCTGGGACAGGACGTCGAGGATCTTCGGGCCGCCCGGGTGGCAGATCCACGCGTCGACGTCCGCGGGCTTGAGGTCGTGCGCGGCGAGGAAGGACTCGATCTCCTCCACCACGTGCAGCCGGATCAGCTCGGGCAGTTCACGGCCGAGCACCATACGAAAGCCCCAGTGGCCGATGTCCCAGCCGAGCAGGTGCTCCGTGCCCGGGTACAGGCGGCTGAGCGAGGCCACCACGGACGGGCCGGCGCCGGTGCCGTGGAGTCGATGGCCCGCCCCCACGGCCAGCAGCGCCCCGGCCCCGTCCCCGAAGAGCGCCCCGGCCACCAGGTTCGCCATCGAGGTGTCGGTGGGCTGGAGCGTGAGCGAGCACAGCTCCGTCGACAGCAGCAGGGCCGCGTGCTCGGGGCGGCCGGTCAGGTGGTCGTGCACCCGCCCGAGGCCGGCGGCGCCGGCCGCGCAGCCGAGACCGAAGAGCGGCACCCGGCGGACATCGGGCCGCAGCCCGGTACGGGCGGCGATCCGGGCCTCCAGCGAGGGCGTCGCGAGCCCGGTCACCGTCGTCGACATCACCAGGTCGACATCACGGGCGGTCAGTTCTGCCCCGGCGAGGACGCGCTCGACCGCCTGGACGGCGAGGTCCAGCGCGGTGCTGACGAAGAGGGCGTTGGTGGCGCCGAAGTCGACGCCCGGACCGTAGCGTTCGAGAGGGAGCGCGAGATGGCGGGAGTCGACCCGCACCGAGGCGTGGACCCGGCGCAGCAGGCTCCTGTCGGAGCCCGGAGGCAGACAGCGGGCGAGCGCCTCCGTGATCTGCGGCTGCCGGTACAGGTGGGGCGGGAACACGCTGCTCACTGCCAGGACACGTGTCATTGGCCCAACATAGGGAACATCCGGCGCCGGATCGCGAAGGACGCGAAGGGTGCGAAGCGGACATGCCGTCACGGCGTAGCGTGAGGCCGTGCCCGCCCGCTCCGGTCCCGCCTCCCTCCCCGTGCCCGTCGCGACCCACAGCCCCAGCCGGGGCCCGAGTCCCCTTCTCGCCGCCGCGGCGGGCCTGCTGGGGGCCTGCCACCCCCTCCCGGCGACCGCCGTGACCCTGTTCTCCGCCGCCCTGGCGGCGGCCGCGGGGCGCGGACCCGCCGGCGCCGCCCTCACCGCCGGCGCGGTGGCGGCGGGACAGCTTTCGGTGGGCTGGTGCAACGACCGCGCCGACCTGCGGCGCGACCTCGCCACCGGCCGCCGGGACAAACCCCTGGTGGCGGGCGCTGTCCGGCCGGCCACCGTGACCGCCGCCGCGCTCACGGCGCTCCTGCTGTGCGTCCCGCTGTCCCTGGCCTGCGGTGCTGTGGCCGGGGCCGCGCACCTCGCCGGGGTGGCGGCCGCCTGGGCGTACAACCTGTGGCTGAAGCGCACGGTCGCCTCCTGGCTCCCGTACGCCCTCGCCTTCGGCCTGCTCCCGGCCTTCGTCACGCTCGGCCTGCCCGGCGCGCCCTGGCCGCCGCTCTGGCTGACCGGCGCCGCCGCGCTGGTGGGTGCGGGCGCGCACTTCGCCAACGTCCTGCCCGACATCGCGGACGACCTGGCCACCGGTGTACGGGGCCTGCCGCAGCGGCTCGGCGCCCGGTGGTCGACCGCGCTGGCCGGACTGCTGGTGCTCGGGTCGACGCTGAGCCTGACCGTCGGACCGCGGGGGCCCCTCACCCCGTACGCCTGGGTGCTGCCGGGGCTGACCTGCGTCCTGCTGCTCGCCGCGACCCGGGCGCCCGGCCGGATCCCCTTCCTGGCCACGATGGTGGTGGCTGGGGCCGACGTGGCGCTGCTCCTGGTACGCGGCGCGGGCCTGTGACGACACGCCTACGCGGGGGAGGGCGGGCGGCGGGTACGGGTCCAGTCGAGGAGGTCGTCCGCCGGCCAGGTGTTGACCACCCGCTCGGCCGGTACGCCGCATTCCGCGGCCCGTGCGCAACCCAGGATCTGCCAGTCCAGCTGACCCGGCGCGTGCGCGTCGGTGTCGATGGCGAAGAGGGTGCCGGCCGCCAGGGCCTGCCGTAGCAGCCGCCGGGGCGGATCCAGCCGCTCCGGCCTGCTGTTGACCTCCACGGCCGTGCCCGACTCCGCGCACGCGGCGAAGACGGCCTCGGCGTCGAACTGCGACTCAGGTCGGCCCCGGCCCGTCAACAGGCGCCCCGTACAGTGCCCGAGGACGTCCATCAGCGGGTTGCGTACGGCCTCCAGCAGCCGCCGCGTCATGGCGGGCGACTCCATCCGCAGTTTCGAATGGACGGAGGCCACGACGACGTCCAGCCGCTCCAGCAGCTCCGGTTCCTGGTCGAGCGAGCCGTCGAGCAGGATGTCGCACTCGATGCCCGTCAGCAGCCGGAACGGCGCCCACGTGGCGTTCAACTCCGCGACCACCTCCAACTGCTCGCGCAGCCGCTCAGGGGACAGCCCCCGGGCGACCGTCAGACGCGGCGAATGGTCCGTGAGCACCGCCCACTCGTGCCCCAGCTCGGCGGCGGCCCGCCCCATCTCCTCGATCGGACTGCCCCCGTCGGACCAGTCCGAGTGCAGATGACAGTCGCCGCGCAGGGCCGCGCGCAGCGCGGTCGCGGCGGGCGCGGGCGGCGGCCCCCCGGCGGGCGCGGCGGCCCTGTCCTCCAGCGTGCGCAGATACTCCGGCACCGTATCGGCGAGCGCCTCCCGGACCACCTGGGCGGTGGTGGGGCCGATGCCCTTCACCGCCTCCAGCGAACCGGCCCGGACGCGCTCGGCCACCTCGCGCTCACCCAGTCGTACGAGCGCGGCCGACGCCGTACGAAAGGCCCGCACCCGGTACGTCGGCGCCTGCGCCCGCTCCAGCAGGAAGGCGATCCGGTCCAGCGCCGCCACCGGGTCCATGCGCACCTCCTCCGCGCCCAGTGTCGCAACGCCGCCGGGGCCCGGCGACCGCGGCCGAGTTAGGCTCGGTAACGAGCCGGATACGGCGGGAAAAAGGGGATGGTGTCCATGTGCCGCTGGCTGGCCTACTCGGGCTCGTCAATGCTGCTCGACGCGGTGCTCTACCGTCCCGAGCACTCGCTCATCAACCAGAGCCTGTACGCCCGCATGGGCGTCGAATCCACGAACGGCGACGGCTTCGGCCTCGGCTGGTACAGCCGGGAAGGAGACGGCACACCGGCGGTCTTCCGTGACGTCGCACCCGCCTGGAACAACCGCAACCTGCGGGAACTGGCCAGCCACGTCCGCTCCTCCCTGTTCTTCGCACACGTACGCGCCTCGACGGGCTCGGCGATACAGCAGACCAACTGCCACCCGTTCCGGCACGGCCGCTGGCTGTGGATGCACAACGGTGCGATCACCGACTTCCGCCGGTTGCAGCGCGATCTCTGCATGGCCGTCGACCCGGCGCTGTTCCCCTGCATCGAGGGATCGACCGACTCCGAGGTGATGTTCTACCTGGCCGTCACCTACGGCCTCGACCAGGACCCTCCGGGCGCGGTGGCCCGGATGGCGGGCCTGGTGGAACGCCTCGGCAAGGAGCACGGCGTGCCCGATCCGCTCCAGATGACGATCGCGGTGAGCGACGGTACGACCGTGTGGGCGTTCCGCTACTCCAGCAAGGGGCGGTCCCGCTCGCTCTTCTACAGCAGCAGGGCCGAGACCATTCGGGAGCTCCACCCGGATCTGGACTTCCTCAGCGAGGTCTCCGACGCGTCCCGGCTGGTGGTGTCCGAGCCGCTCGGGAACCTGCCCGGTGTCTGGAACGAGGTGCCCGAGGCGAGCTACACGGTGATCCCGTCGGCGCCGGGGCAGGAATACTTCCCGTTCATCCCCGAACTGCCCTGACGGCCGGCTACGCCGGTAGCTCGAGAGGGGTGGTGAGGGTGAACAGCGCCCCGTCCGGGTCGCGGAGCGTGACCGAGCGTTCGGCGTGGGTCGAGGCGATGTCCGAGACGGCGCTCCCGCCGAGCGCGGTCGCGGCCTCCACGGCCGGCTCCAGGCGCGGGACGCGGAAGTGGACGTGCCAGCGGGGCCGGATGTGCGGGTTGTAGGCCGCCGATTCGACGGGACCGCCGCGCAGCCGGGCGACGGGCTCCCCGGCCTGCCGCAGGACGACCTGCTCCTCCTCGTACGAGACCTCGCAGCACCCGGCGCGGCCGGTGGCCCACTCCAGCACCTCGCCGTAGAAGAGCGCCGCGTCGAAGGCGTTGCGCGTACGCAGTTCCAGCCAGGCCGGAGCCGGGGTCACGCCCACGCGCCAGCCGGAGGAGACGGCCCCCTCCCAGATCCCGAAGACGGCCCCTTCGACGTCCGCGACCAGCGCCGCGCGGCCGCCCGACGGGAAGGAGACCGGACCGACCGCGACCGTGCCGCTGCGCTCGCGGATCCTGCCCGCCGCCACGTCGGCGTCCTCGACGGCGAAGTACGGGGTCCAGGCCACCGCCATCGCCAGGTCGGAGGCCAGCGCCCCGATGCCCGCCACCGGTGCGCCGTCCAGTACGGCCACCGAGAAAGCCTCGCCGAGACGGCCGGGACGGAAGGTCCAGCCCGCGACCGCACCGTAGAAGCGCTGGGCCGCCGGCAGGTCGCGGGCCATCAGGCTGACCCAGCACGGTGCCCCGAACACGTCCCTCGTCGAAACCTCCACCATGCCTGCCGCCTCTCGTCCGCCACCGCGCCGTCCCGTCCGAGGACGATCCGAGGACAAGAAGTAGCGCCCCCAGCCCCGGTGCGAGGCGCAGGCGCGCCGCCCCGCGGGTCACCACCAGTAGGCGGGGTACCTCGGTGCCTTGCGGCGGATGCGGGAGCCGGCGTACCCCGTCAGGACGAGGAGCACCGTGGAGCCGAACAGCAGGGGGACGAACCGGGCGGGCGCCGGGGTCTGGAGCACGATCACGACGGCGGTGGCGCAGGCGGGCGAGTGCGGGGTGCGCGCCGCCGTCACCAGCGCCAGGGTGAGCCCGGCCGCCACCGCCGCCGTCCAGGCGCTGCTGCCCGCCACCGCCAGGGCGCCGTAGCCGACGACGGCGCCCAGCAGGTGGCCGACGATGACGCCACGCGGCTGGGCGAGGGGCAGGGTGGGGGCGCTGTGGACCAGGGCGGCGCTGGCGGCCAGCGGCGGTATCAGCACCGGTTCGTGGAGCATCGCGCCGATCGCCACGAGGCCCAGGAGCACCGTGGTCGCCGCGCTGACGCTGTGGAAGGCCGCGATCGCGCTCGGACGGGCGGGGGCCTTGACGGTCACCAGGCG
This sequence comes from Streptomyces sp. NPDC003042, assembly GCF_053591315.1. Lineage (NCBI taxonomy): Bacteria > Bacillati > Actinomycetota > Actinomycetes > Kitasatosporales > Streptomycetaceae > Streptomyces > Streptomyces sp. NPDC003042. The sequence continues at coordinate 14,868 of NZ_JBSFTP010000031.1, read as the reverse complement.
GGGGCGGGGGGACGGTTCGGGTTCGGCGGCGGGTCGCGGATGCGGGACGGTGGTGGTGCGGGTGCTCATGCGGGGCGGGATTCTCCAGGGGCGGGTGGCGGGTGGCGGGTGGCGGGTGGCGCGGGGGCAGGGCAGTCCGGGCAGGATTTTATCGTTCACCCGTGCGAAGCCGGTGGGCGGGGTGAGGCGGACGGGTGCGCACAGGGTGAATCGGCCGCAGCGGCCCGGCGCCGATCGTGTATGACTGCGGGGCACGCGCTGAAGGCACCGGAAGGACCGACATGATGACGCACCCCCACTCCGCCGGGGTCCTGACGGACCTCGACGCGGTGATCGCCGACGCCCCCGCCGACGCGAGCGGCGCGCTGTGGCGGCTGACCGGAGCCGAACGCGGCCTGGACTCCAACCTCATCCGGCTGCGCCCCGGCGCGGTCGTCGCGGAACACGCCGAACCGGTGCTCGACGTGCTGCTCGTCGTCGTCGAGGGCACCGGCCGGATCGACACCGAGGACGGACCGCACCCGCTGCGGCCCCACTCGGCGGTCTGGCTGGCGAGGAACGCGAGGCGCTCGCTGACCGCCGGCCCGGACGGGCTGACGTACCTGACCGTCCATGCACGGCGGCCCGGCCTCGGCATCGGCATCCGGCCCGGCCTCGGCCGCGGCAGCGCCCCCGCCCCGGCGCCCGCGCCTCCCGCCCCGGCCGAAGGCGGCGAAACGGCCTGCCTGCTCCACCGGGTCTGCCCCGGCTGTGGCCGCCTCGCCACCGAATCCGCCGCACGCTACTGCTCCCGCTGCGGCAACGAACTCGCGGATTAGGGGGTGTTTCCCGGATCTCCGTGGGAGAAGGAGCGGGGTCTGGCGCGTGCGATCGCAAGGCGCCGGAGTGTCCTAGTAGCGGAGCTACTCGGGCATTTCGGCAACGCGGCGAGCGTGCGTGCCAGGGCCCGCGACGCCGCGGAGATCCGGGAAACACCCCCTAAGCCCCGGCCCCGCCGACGCGCCGTAGGGTCGCCGTCATGACGACCATGGGCCCCCACGACCTCACCCTCGCCCTGGCGTCCGCCGTACGGGCGCTGCGCGACGCCGTGCGCCTCGACTGGTCCGTCCCCGCGGCGGGACTCGAGTGGAGCTGCCACGACACCGCTGTCCACGTGGCCGACGACCTGACCGGATTCGCCGCCCAGCTCGCGGGCCGGGTGGCCGGTTCCTGGCTCCCGATGGAGGTCGTCGCCGCGCCCGGCACCCCGCCCACGGCACTGGTCGGCCTCGTCGAGGCGAGCGGGCGCCTGCTGTCCGCCGCCGTCTACGCCGCCCGCCAGGACGACCGGGCCTGGCATCCGGCCGGAGTCGCCGGAGCCGACGGCTTCGCCGCGATGGGCGCCGCGGAAATCCTGCTCCACACGCACGACATCCTCGGCGGTCTGGGGATCACGCACTGGCGGCCGTCCGGCCGCACCACCGTCCAGGTCCTCGACCGGCTCTTCCCCCACGTCCCGCGCCCGGCGGCGGGCGACCCCTGGGACGCGCTGCTGGCGGCCACCGGCCGGGCGGACCTGCCGGGCCTGCCCCGACAGCGCACGTGGCGCTGGTACAACGACCCGATCCGGGGCGCGGGCGTCGTGCTGTGCGAGATCTCCCCCTCGCTCGCCGAGGACCTGCGGGACGGGGGCACCGGCGGGTTCACCTGGACCGAGGACGGGCCCGTGGAGGGGACGCGCGTCGCCGCCGCGCTGGTGCTGCGTGCGCGGGACGAGGGCACGTACCGGCCGGGCTGGGGACCGTACGCGATCATCCGCGCCGGCGACCGGCGGGCGATCGGCGAGATCGGCTTCCACGCCGCGCCCGCCGCCGACGGCCACGCGGACATCGGCTACGACCTCGTACCGTCCGCCAGGGGCCACGGGTACGCCACGCGGGCGGTGCGCGCCCTGGCCCGCTGGGGATTCGAACAGCCGGGACTGACCCAGCTGCGCGCGACGGTCGACGACGGCAACCCGGCCTCCCACGCGGTGCTGCGGCGGGCCGGGTTCCAGAAGGACGGCTCCGTCCCGGGCGGCGTCCGGTACCTGCTGCGCCCCGGCGGCTGACGGCCGCGGGACGGTGGCTGCCTGACCCACCGTGGGAGGAGATCCGGTCCTGACGGAGCGGACCGCACGGCGGCCGTGCGATGCTGGCCGGGTGACGCTACCGGACCTGGTTCGGCTCCGCCGGGCCCGCGACCTGATGGACCGCGACTACGCGGAGCCGCTCGATGTCCCCGCCCTGGCACGCGGGGCCCACATGTCGGCCGGCCACTTCTCCCGCAGCTTCCGCGCCGCGTTCGGGGAGACGCCGTACAGCTACCTGATGACGCGCCGGATCGAGCGGGCCAAGGCGCTGCTGCGGCGCGGCGACCTGTCGGTGACGGAGGTCTGCTTCGCGGTCGGATGTACGTCGCTGGGGTCGTTCAGCTCGCGGTTCACCGAGCTGGTGGGCGAGAGCCCGAGCGCGTACCGGGCGCGCCGGCACGAGGAGGGCGCGGCCGTACCGGCCTGCGTCGCCAAGATCTTCACGCGACCGGTGAGGAACGCGGAACCGGTCAGGAACGGAGAAGCGAAGCACACGGCTCGCCCGTAGCGTGAACCGCATGGACATCACACTTTCGCAAGTCTTCATCGCCGTCGACGACCACGACAAGGCGCTCGCCTTCTACCGGGACGTGCTCGGACTCGAAGTGCGCAACGACGTCGGGTTCGAGGGGATGCGCTGGGTGACGGTCGGCTCGCCGTCACAGCCCGACGTGGAGATCGTGCTGGAACCGCCCCTCGCCGACCCGAACGCCTCGCCCGCCGACCGGCAGGCCATGGCGGAGCTGCTGGCCAAGGGCATGCTGCGCGGCGTGATCTTCTCGACCGACGACTGCGACGCCGCCTTCGAGCGCATCCGCGCCGCGGGTGGCGAGGTGCTGCAGGAGCCGGTCGACCAGCCGTACGGGGTCCGCGACTGCGCCTTCCGCGATCCCGCGGGCAACATGCTGCGCTTCACCCAGCGTCCCGCCAAGTGAGCCGAGAGGGAGACACGATGAGCACGGCCACGAGGCCGGCCACGCAGCCGCCCGCGCCGCACGTCGCCGACCGGCACGATCTGATCCGCGTGCACGGCGCGCGCGTGAACAATCTCAAGGACGTCAGCGTCGAGATCCCCAAGCGCCGGCTGACCGTGTTCACCGGCGTCTCCGGCTCGGGCAAGAGCTCGCTGGTGTTCGGCACCATCGCCGCCGAGTCGCAGCGGCTGATCAACGAGACCTACAGCGCCTTCGTGCAGGGCTTCATGCCGACGCCGGCCCGGCCCGAGGTCGACGTACTCGACGGGCTGACCACCGCGATCATCGTCGACCAGCAGCGGATGAGCGGCGACCCCCGCTCCACGGTCGGCACCGCCACCGACGCCCACGCGATGCTGCGCATCCTCTTCAGCCGGCTCGGGCAGCCGCACATCGGCTCGCCGGGCGCTTTCTCCTTCAACGTCGCCTCGGTCCGGGCGAGCGGGGGGTTCACGGTCGACCGCGGCGCCGACAAGACCAGGACGCAGAAGGTGACCTTCACCCGCACCGGCGGCATGTGTACGCGCTGCGAGGGCCGGGGCACGGTCTCCGACATCGACCTCACCCAGCTCTACGACGACTCCAAGTCGCTCGCCGAGGGCGCGTTCACCATCCCCGGGTGGAAGTCGGACAGCTTCTGGACCGTTCGCGTCTACGCCGAGTCGGGCCTGCTCGATCCGGACAAGCCGATCGCTAAGTTCACCAAGAAGGAGATGCGGGACTTCCTCTACCGGGAGCCGACCAAGGTCAAGGTCGAAGGCGTCAACCTCACCTACGAGGGGCTGATCCCCAAGATCCAGAAGTCGTTCCTGTCCAAGGACAAGGAGGCGATGCAGCCGCACATCCGGGCGTTCGTGGACCGGGCGGTCACCTTCACCGTCTGCCCCGAGTGCGACGGCACCCGGCTCAGCGAGGCGGCCCGCTCTTCGAAGATCAAGGGGATCAGCATCGCCGACGCGTGCGCGATGGAGATCCGCGACCTGGCCGAATGGGTCCGCGGCCTCGACGAGCAGTCGGTCGCGCCGCTGCTCGCCGCGCTGCTGCGGACCCTCGACTCGTTCGTGGAGATCGGGCTGGGCTACCTCTCGCTCGAACGGCCGTCCGGCACGCTCTCGGGCGGCGAGGCGCAGCGCGTCAAGATGATCCGCCACCTCGGCTCCTCGCTCACCGACGTCACCTACGTCTTCGACGAGCCCACCATCGGCCTGCACCCCCACGACATCCAGCGGATGAACGACCTGCTGCTGCGGCTGCGGGACAAGGGCAACACGGTGCTCGTCGTGGAGCACAAGCCGCAGACGATCGCCATCGCCGACCACGTCGTCGACCTCGGCCCCGGCGCCGGTACGGCGGGCGGCACCGTCTGCTTCGAGGGCACCGTCGAGGGGCTGCGGGCCGGCGGCACCGTCACCGGCCGCCATCTCGACGACCGGGCCGCCCTCAAGGAGACGGTACGGACGCCCAGCGGCGCGCTGGAGATCCGCGGCGCGACGGCGCACAACCTGCGGGGCGTCGACGTCGACATCCCGCTCGGGGTGCTGTGCGTCATCACCGGGGTCGCCGGCTCGGGCAAGAGCTCCCTGATCCACGGCTCGATCCCGCCCGGCGCGGATGTGGTGTCGATCGACCAGGGCGCGATCCGCGGCTCGAGGCGGAGCAACCCGGCGACGTACACCGGACTGCTCGACCCGATCCGCAAGGCGTTCGCGAAGGCCAACGGCGTGAAGCCGGCGCTCTTCAGCGCCAACTCCGAGGGCGCCTGCCCCACCTGCAACGGAGCTGGCGTCATCTACACCGACCTGGCGATGATGGCCGGCGTCGCCACCACCTGCGAGGAGTGCGAGGGGAAGCGGTTCGAGGCGTCCGTACTGGAATACCACCTCGGCGGGCGCGACATCAGCGAGGTGCTCGCGATGCCGGTGACCGAGGCCGCGGAGTTCTTCGGCGCCGGCGAGGCGCGCACCCCGGCCGCGCACCGCATCCTCGACCGGCTCGCCGACGTCGGCCTCGGCTACCTCAGCCTCGGCCAGCCGCTCACCACACTGTCCGGCGGCGAGCGGCAGCGGCTCAAGCTGGCCACCCACCTGGGCGAGAAGGGCGGCGACCGGCTCGTCTACGTACTCGACGAGCCGACCACCGGCCTGCACCTCGCCGACGTCGAGCAACTGCTCGGCCTCCTCGACCGGCTCGTCGACTCCGGCAAATCGGTCGTCGTCGTGGAGCACCACCTGGCGGTCATGGCGCACGCCGACTGGATCATCGACCTCGGCCCCGGCGCCGGCCACGACGGCGGCCGGATCGTCTTCGACGGCACACCCGCCGACCTCGTCGCCGCCCGCTCCACCCTCACCGGCGAGCACCTCGCGGCCTACGTCGGCACCTGACCGAGGCCGCCGTCCGGCAGCGGCGGCGGATCCAGGTCCTCGGCCGGGGGCCGGGTTGCCGGTGCCCGGCACCGTCATCATGGACCTGATCACCACGCACCTCCCGGCGGGCTCCCGGGCCCCGATTACCCCTGGTCGGCCGCGTTCGGCAGGATGTGGGGCATGACCGAGATCCGCACCCCCCGCCTCATGCTGCGCCGCTGGACCGATGACGACCTCGTCCCCCTGTCGGAGATCAACGCCGACCCGGAGGTGATGCGCTTCATCGGCGACGGCTCCGTCCTCGACCTGGAGGAGACCGCCGACACCATCGAGCGCTGGGAGGAGGAATGGGACGAGGAGGGCTTCGGTCTGTTCGCCGTCGAACTGCTCGCCTCGGGCGAACTGATCGGCGCCGTCGGCCTGTCCGTGCCCGAACACCTGCCCCAGGTGATGCCCGCCGTGGAGATCACCTGGCGGCTCGGCCGCTCCTACTGGGGCCAGGGGTACGCCTCCGAGGCGGCCCAGGCCACGTTGGAATTCGCCCTCCAGGACCGCGGACTCGACCGGGTCATCTGCGTCAACCGGGTCGGCAACGAGGACTCCGAGAACGTGATCCGCAAGCTCGGCATGGCGGAGGACGGCACCATCAACGACCCCGAGACCGGCGCCCTCCTCGCCCTCTACACCATCGACCTCACCGAGTACGAGGCCTGAGGCACCGACCCCGCGCGCGCATCAGCCGATCGGTCGACCCCCGGGTCGACCGGAGCGCTCGCACGCTCCCGCCGCAGGGTGGACCGTCCGGCCAGGGGCGCGGGCCCAGCATGGGACCGGGGAGCGGCGGCGGGCACTGGACGTCCCGGCCCGCCCCGGAACCGGAGGGACACCATGAACCCGCACGACCGACCGCTGCTGGACGCCGCCCGGCGCGGCGACGAGGCCGGGGTGAGCGCGGCGCTCGCCGCCGGAGCCGCCGTGGACGCACGGGACGAGCAGCTGCGCACCGCCCTGCTGCTCGCCGTGCTCGGCGACCACGTGGAGGCCGCCGGCGTGCTGCTCGCCGCCGGGGCCGACCCCGACGCCGCCGACGCCCGCGCGGACAGCCCCTGGCTGGTCACCGGGGTCACCGGCAGCGTCCGGATGATGCGCCTGCTGTTGACCGCCGGACCGGACCTGGGACAGGTCAACCGCTTCGGCGGGATCTCCCTCATCCCGGCCGCCGAGCGCGGCCACACCGGCTACGTCCGCGCCGTCCTGGAGGAGACCGGCATCGAGGTGAACCACGTCAACCGGCTCGGCTGGACCGCCCTGCTGGAGGCGGTGATCCTCGGCGACGGCGGACCCCGCCACGAGGAGATCGTCGCCCTGCTGCTCGCGGCGGGCGCGGACCTGGCGCTGGGCGACCTCGACGGCGTGAGCGCGTACGAGCACGCCGTGCGCCGCGGCTTCCACGGCATCGCGCGGCTGCTCGGCGCGGTCGCGCTGCCGCCGCGGCCGCAGGAGGACCGATGAGCCGCCGCCGCGTCCGAACCGCCCCGGCCGTGCTCGCCGTCGGCCTGCTGCTGGGCGCCTGCACGGCCCAGACCGGTCCGGCGCCCCGCCCGGCGCCCGCCACACCGGCCGCGCCGCTCCACCCGGCCGCCGCCACCCCGGCCGGCACCCTGCTGGTCGCGGACTTCGGCGCCGACACCGTCACCTTCGTGGACCCCGCACGGGGCTCCGTCGCCGCCGTGCCCGTCGGCAGGGCCCCGTACGGGCTGGCCGTCGGGGCGGACGGCCGGGCCTGGGTGGCCACGGCCGAGGGCGTCGCGGTCGTCGACACCCGCACCCGGACCCGCTCGTCGCTCATCCCGTACCGGACGGCCACCGGACCGGCCACCGGCGGGGAGTACCGGGGCGGCGGCATGGGCATCGCCCTCTCGCCCGACGGGGCCCGCGCGTACGTCGGCGTCAACGTGCCGGGGACGAAGGGTGTGCTGGAGGTGGTCGACACCGCCAAGGGCGAGATCACGGCCGCCGTTGCGGTGGGACGGCGCCCCTTCGACGTGGACGTCTCACGGGACGGCGGCGAGGTCTACGTCACCGACCACGACTCCTTCGACGTCACCGTCGTGGCCTCGGACTCGCTGCGGTCGCGACGCGTCGAGGTGGCGCCGTACGGCACTGGAGGCGGCCTCGGCTCCTGGCTGAAGCCGCACTACACGGCCGTCCGCCCCACCGACGGCATGCTGCTGCTGCCCTTCGAGGGGGAGCGGCTCGCCGTCGTCGATCCGCGCACGGGCGGCACCACCATCGAGCCCATGACGGCCGACACCCACCAGCACGGCGTCACGATCACCCCGGACGGCCGGCTGCTGGTGGTCGGCACGGGCCCGGTCGACCCCTCGGACGGCAGGGGCCCCTCCCTGACGGTCCGCTCTCCGGACGGCACGGAACGGGTCCACCCGCTGGACGGCCCCCACGAGGACGTGGCCGTTTCCCGCGACGGGAAGACGGCCTACGTCACCGGCGGCTACACCCGCGACGGCCACTGGAACGGCGTCACGATCGTCGACCTGGACACGGGGGCGGCCCGCAGACTGTCCGCGGGGAGCCGTCCGCTGGGCATCGCCGTCCTGTGACGGTGTCGGCGGCCGTGTCGGCCCGGCCGTCAGCAGAAGTCAGCCTTTGGTAAGCCATAAGGCCCGGTTATGGGGTCATAACCAGGGGGCGGGTGCCGGGTTAGGGTGACCTTAGTTTAAAGTTCCCTTGATCAGTCAGATTGTCGGTCGAAGGGAACTCAGTCATGCCTCGCCCTCTGCGGGTAGCAATCGTCGGTGCCGGCCCCGCCGGTATCTACGCGGCCGACGCGCTGCTGAAGTCCGAGGCAGCGGTAGCGCCCGGGGTCTCCATCGACATCTTCGAGCGGATGCCCGCGCCCTTCGGTCTGATCCGGTACGGGGTCGCTCCCGACCACCCGCGCATCAAGGGCATCATCACGGCCCTGCACCAGGTGCTCGACAAGCCGCAGGTCCGCCTCTTCGGCAACGTCGACTACCCGAACGACATCTCGCTCGACGAACTGCACGCGTTCTACGACGCCGTGATCTTCTCCACGGGCGCCACCGCCGACCGCGCGCTCAGCATCCCGGGTGTCGAGCTCGACGGCTCGTACGGGGCCGCCGACTTCGTCTCCTGGTACGACGGCCACCCGGACGTGCCGCGCACCTGGCCGCTGGAGGCCGAGAAGGTCGCCGTCCTCGGCGTCGGCAACGTCGCCCTCGACGTCGCCCGCATCCTCGCCAAGACCGCCGACGAGCTGCTGGCGACCGAGATCCCGCCGAACGTCTACGAGGGCCTGAAGGCCAACAAGGCGCTCGAGGTCCACGTCTTCGGCCGCCGCGGCCCGGCGCAGGCCAAGTTCAGCCCGATGGAGCTGCGCGAGCTCGACCACTCGCCCACCATCGAGGTCATCGTCAACCCCGAGGACATCGACTACGACGAGGGCTCGATCACCACCCGCCGCTCCAACAAGCAGGCGGACATGGTCGCCAAGACCCTGGAGAACTGGGCGATCCGCGACATCGGCGACCGCCCGCACAAGCTCTTCCTGCACTTCTTCGAGTCCCCGTCGGAGATCGTCGGCGAGGACGGCAAGGTCGTCGGACTGCGCACCGAGCGCACGGAACTCGACGGCACGGGCAACGTCAAGGGCACGGGCGAATTCACCACCTGGGACGTCCAGTCCGTCTACCGGGCCGTCGGCTACCTCTCCGACGAACTGCCCAAGCTGCCCTGGGACGTCGACTCCGGCACGGTGCCGGACGAGGGCGGCCGCGTCATCGAGGCCGGCGAGCACCTGGCGTCGACGTACGTGACCGGCTGGATCCGCCGCGGCCCGATCGGCCTGATCGGCCACACGAAGGGCGACGCGAACGAGACCGTCGCGAATCTGCTGGCCGACCACGCGGGCGGCCGTCTGCTCACCCCCTCCACGCCGGAGCCGGAGGCGGTCGAGGCCTTCCTCGCCGAGCGGCAGGTCCGGTACACGACCTGGGACGGCTGGTACCGGCTGGACGCCGCCGAGAAGGCGCTGGGCGAGCCCCAGGGCCGCGAGCGCGTGAAGATCGTGGAGCGCGAGGGCATGCTGGACGCGAGCGGCGCGTAGGGCCGCGTAGGGCCTGTGGGGACGAACGAGTGGGGCCCGTCATCGGCGGGCCCCACTCGTGGTCAGTCCTGGATGGAGACGATCTTCTTCGTCGCCAGGTCGGCCTGGACGTGGATCTGAGTGGTGTCACTGCCCCAGGTCAGGGTGACCGTCGCGTTGGTCTTTCCCGTCCCGCTGCCCGTGGAGGTCACCTTCCACTGGAGCGGCACGTTCTGCGCGCGCAGCACGCCGTTGGCGTGGTTCGTCTCCTCCCACCGCTTCAGCTCCCGCTGGAGGGGCTCGGAGAGGTAGAAGGCGCGCAACTGGTCGGCCGTCGCCCCGTCACCCTCGTACACCGCGTCGATGTAGGAGCCGTAGAAGTCGGCGATCCGGGTGAACGCGCCCTCCGGGCTGCCGGATACGGACTGGCCCGCGGCGGCGGTCGCGGAGGTCCCGGTGACCAGGGCGAAGGAAAGGGCGGCCGCCCCGGCGGTGGCCGCGAGGGCGATGGCGGTGACGCGCTTGGTCGGGAGCTTCGGCATCGATCGGTACCTTTCGCCGTGCTGATGACGTGCCATGACGGTCGGTGGCACTGTCTTTGAGGACGGGGCTGCGGTATGTCCCGGTTCTGGGCGTGCGGGACATGGCCGAAATTCGCCCGTACGGGGGATTCGTGGACGACTGGGGCGGCCGGGCGGAATGCGGCACGGGCTCCCGAGGTTCGGACAGACGCGACATCCGACTCCGCACCCACTGGAGAGCTCATGAAGATCGGCATCATCGGCGCCGGCAACATCGGCGGGAACCTCACGCGCCGGCTCACTTCCCTCGGACACCAGGTCGCCGTCGCCAACTCCCGCGGCCCCGAGACCTTGACCGCCCTTGCCGAGGAGACCGGTGCCACCCCCGTCACCGTCGCCGAGGCGGCCCGGGACGCCGAGATCGTCGTGGTGACCATCCCCCTGAAGAACGTGCCGGACCTGCCCTCCGGGCTCTTCGACCACGCGGCCGACGGCTTCGCCGTCATCGACACCGGCAACTACTACCCGCGCCAGCGCGACGGCCGCATCGCCGCCATCGAGGACGAAGGCCTGACCGAGAGCCGCTGGACCGAACGACACCTGGGCCACCCGGTGGTCAAGGCCTTCAACGGCACCTACGCCGAGGACATCCTGGACAGGCCCCTCCCGGCCGGCGACCCCGGCCGCTTGGCCCTGCCCGTCGCGGGTGACGACGAGGCGGCCAAGAAGGCCGTGCGCGGCCTCATCGACGAACTGGGCTTCGACACCGTCGACGCGGGCGGCCTGGACGACTCGTGGCGTCAGCAGCCCGACACGCCGGTCTACGGACTTCGCGCGGGCACCGCCGCCGTCGAGAAGGCGCTGGCAGCGGCTTCGCCGGTGCGTCCGGAGGCTTTTCGGGCCGAGTGACTTTCCGGGGTTGACCTGCTGCTCTGTGCTACGGTGCACCTCGGTTGCAGGTGTGGTTCCCAAAGATTTAAGTGCTCCCGCCGGATTGCCCGACGGGTGCACTTTTTATTTCCGGATGCTTTTCGGACGGGTCAATCATCACGGCGACACCGGCGTCCGCACAGTGCGGGCCCGGATTCAGACCCGAAGGAGATTTCTCATGGCATCCGGCACCGTGAAGTGGTTCAACGCCGAAAAGGGCTTCGGTTTCATCGAGCAGGACGGCGGCGGCGCTGACGTCTTCGCCCACTACTCGAACATCGCCACCCAGGGCTTCCGCGAGCTCCAGGAGGGCCAGAAGGTGAACTTCGACGTCACGCAGGGCCAGAAGGGCCCGCAGGCCGAGAACATCGTTCCCGCCTGACGCTGTCGGCGAAGCGGTGACCACAGGGCCGGGGCCCGCACCATCGGTGCGGGCCCCGGCTCGTTGCCGCGGTGACCTGACCCGGGCCCACCGGGCTTCCTGATCCGTACGGCTACCTGGACCGTGACGCATTGGGCAGAATGACCGTCGTGACGACACTGAGCAAAGGCGCCAACCTGCCGGTCCCGGCTTCCTCCGTCAGAGCGGTGCTCGGCTGGTCGGCCGGGCCGGGTGTGCCCGACGTGGACGCCTCCGCGCTGCTCCTGACCGGCAGTGGACGGGTCCGCTCCGACGGGGACTTCGTCTTCTACAACCAGCCGAGGCACTCCTCCGACGCCGTACGCCACCTCGGGAAGCAGCCCGGAGCGGACGCCCTCGACGTCGATCTGGCCGCCTTGGAGCCGGACATCGAACGGGTCGCGCTGTGCGCCTCCGCCGACGGCGGCACCTTCGGGCAGGTCCCGGGGCTGCATCTGAGGCTGCTCGACGCGGCGTCGGGAGCCGAGTTGGCCCGTTTCGACATGGCGGCAGGGCCGGAGACCGCCTTCGTGAGCGGTGAGCTCTACCGGCGGGCCGGCGCGTGGAAGTTCCGGGCGGTCGGCCAGGGGTACGCGAGCGGCCTGGCGGGGCTGGCGACCGATTTCGGCATCACCGTGGACGAGGAACCGCCCCCGACGCCGCCCGCGGCCGCCTACACGCCGCTGCCGACGCCCGCGCCGCCCGCTCCGGCTGCCCGGCCCGCCCCGCAGGCCTCTCCCGCCTCTTCTGCCCCGTCCGCCGTTCGGCTGATCAAGGGTGAGGAGCGGCTGCCCGTGGACATGCGCAAGCGCCTCTCGCTGCGCAAGGAGCAGGTCGCCGTCAGCCTGAGCAAGGCCGGTGCCGCGGGCGTCACCGCCCGCGTCATCCTCGTCCTCGACGCCTCCGGGTCCATGGGCACCCTCTACAGCCGCGGCACGGTCGCGAGCGTCGTGGAGCGGATGGCCGCCGTCGCCGCACAACTCGACGACGACGGCGAGATGCAGGCCTGGACCTTCGCCACCAACCCGGCCCGGCTGCCCGACCTCGCGATCGGTGACCTCCCGGAGTGGCTGCGCCTGCACGTGCGCGTCGGGCAGATGAGCCTCTTCGGCCGGAAGAAGCCGCCGAAGGGACAACTCCCGGGCCAGGTCGACATGCGTGCGGTCGGCTTCCAGAACGAGGAGCAGAAGGTCATCGCCGAGGTGCGCGCCTTCGTGCGCGCCGAGCCGGTGCCCGTTCCGACGCTGGTCCTGTTCTTCTCCGACGGGGGCGTGTACCGCAACAACGAGATCGAGCGGGAACTGCGCGCGGCCGTGGAGGAGCCGGTGTTCTGGCAGTTCGTCGGACTCGGCCGGGCCGGATTCGGCGTACTGGAACGCTTCGACAACATGCCCGGACGCCGCGTCGACAACGTGGGCTTCTTCGCCGTCGACGACATCGACCAGGTCTCCGACCCGGAACTGTACGACCGGCTGCTGTCGGAGTTCCCGTCATGGATGCGGGCCGCCCGGCAAGCCGGGATCCTGCGCTGAACGAGCCCGGACCCGAGGGAAGGAACAGCCGTATGCCCGGCCCCGCCGACATCCGGATCCTGCGCGCCACCGACCGTACGGCGGCGCCCTGGAAGAACGGCGGAGGAGTCACCCGCGAGATCGCGGCGTGGCCCGAGCAGGCCGGGGCCGCCGATTTCGCGTGGCGGGTCAGCCTCGCCGAGGTGGCGGCCGACGGCCCCTTCTCGGTCTTCCCCGGCGTCGAGCGCACGCTCGTCCTGGCCGAGGGCGCGGGCATGGACCTCACCGTCGCGGGCGTGGACCGCCTCGTCGACGAGCGGTACGCGCCCCGGCACTTCCCCGGTGACCGGCCGACCGACTGCCGGCTCCTGGGCGGCCCGGTCGTGAACTTCAACGTGATGTACCGCCGTGGGCACACCGAGGCGCGGACGGCCGTCGTACGCGGCGAACTCGCGCTCACCGTCCTGCCGGGCGAGACCCTCCTGGTCGTCGCGCTGGACGGACCGGCGACGCTCGACCCCGACGGCGGACCCGCCGCCGCTGTCCCCGCCGAACTGGCCCCGTACGACGCCGCCCTGGCGACGGCGCCCCTCACCTGCCTCCTGCGCACCACGGGACGGGCGGCCGTCGTACGGCTGCGCGCGGGTGCGGGGCGCGCGCCATAGCCGCCGGTGAACTCGCCGCGGCCGCCGCCCGGTACGAGCTCCACGACCAGCGCGCGCGGACGCGCAACGAACGCCGGTCCGGGACACAGCCGTAGGTGCCGGGAGCCGGCCCCTCCACGTCGAGGGCGAACAGCCGCCGCCCCGCCGTGTACAGGGCGCCCGCGCTCGGGTAGGAGCGGCCTGCGGCGGTCGCGTCGCGCTCCCGCGGCCCTCAGCCGTTCGTCAGCCGTCCGTCAGGGTGTGGAGGACCTTGTCCAGCCGGACCTGCCGCGTCCGCGGCGTGCGTGCCTGGAGCAGCGGCAGGATCAGCAGGTAGCGGCCGGTCTTGTCGAGGGCCTCGAAGGCCTTCGAGGCCCGGGGATCGGCTTCGAACGCCGCCGCGAGATCGGGCGGCACCGTCGCCGTCTTCTGGGACTCGTACGCCGCGGCCCACCGGCCGTCCGCCTGCGCCGCGCGTACCTCCGCCAGCCCGGGTTCGCGCATCCGCCCCGCCGCTGTCAGCGCCGCCACCTTGTCCACATTCACCTGCGACCACAGGCTCCTGGGCCGCCGCGGCACGTACTTCTGCAGGTAGTACCGCTCGTCCAGGGACCGTCGTTGCCCGGAGACCCAGCCGTAGCACAGCCCGATGTCGACCACCTCGTCATCGGTGACCGTCGGGATGCCGGACTTCTTCTTGGCCAGCTTGATCCACACGCCCTCGGCGCGCGTGTGGTGCCGCGCCAGCCAGTTCTCGAACGCCTCGGCGTCCGCGAAGGCGATGACTTCCACACCATCCAACTCGTCCATGCCGTCAGGCTAACGGCCGCCTCACGGACCGCCCAGGGAAATTCGCCCCAGCAGGCGCCCACCCACACCGCCTGGTTCGACAACTGGTCGCAGGAGGGCTTCCGGAACCACTCCGTACGTCAGGTGATCCGCGCCGGCGCCGAAGGGTCCGAGCTGCGGGTGCGGCTGTCGAACGCCTACGGCACGACCCCGCTCCGGCTCACCGGCGCGACCGTCGCACGCGGCGCCTGGCGCGCCGGCGCCGCCGGTCTCGCCGATCGCCGGATGACGTCCTGGGACGGCCGGCACCGACCGGCCGTCCCAGGCTGCCGGGTAGACGCGTTCCTAGGGAGTGTCGTCAAAGTAGCTCCGGCCGCCCGAAGGGCGGGGCCGGTGGGGCCTGGTGCGTGCGATCGCAAGGCGGAGGAGGGAGTCGACGCGGAGCGTCGGCGACCGACGACAACCTGGGGGTCCCCCCGGCCGGAGGCGGGGGGATG